>CAJKXC010000047.1 GCA_905203765.1 uncultured Bacteroides sp. | reverse complement strand
AATGTCCTATAGGACTAAACATTAATCCAGTCAACTAAAGTCAGGACAGTACAAAGGAAGTCAACCGCATACCGGCATCTGAGTTAAGTTCTTGTAAATACGTCTTATCTCTCCCGGTATATTCACAGGGTGAGGATGTGATATCACCACCCTCTGTTTTTTGTTTGTTTGCTGCCTCTCTTCCAAGTGTGGAAGGGAGGCTTTTTTGAAACTATTTCAAACGTCAAGGACTAACGTTGTTGAACACATCAAGCATATCTATGAGGAGGGTGAATTAGATGAAAAATCAACTTGTCGGAAATTCCGACAGGTTCGTGCAGAAGGTAATCGACAAGTAGAAAGAGAAATGCCTTTCTATAATCTTGATATGGTTATTTCCGTCCCGGCAGATTTGTAGTCTGCCGATCATGAGCATCGAGATATTCAATCTAAACATTCGTGTTCCTTTAGCTTTCTTGTCCGTTTCTTCTCGGGTTTGTCTTTCCCCTTCTTCTTAATTATTCTCTCCTTCTTCCTCTTTTTCTTCATAAGGATATGCCATTTATAGGGTGATGTCTTGTAGTGGTATGCTTTGAACAAGTAGATTCCCTATCTCTTCTTCCCCGAAAAGTTCCTTTAGTGCCCGGCAAAGTTGCCGCATCTTTGCAGCGTTAACGTTGACAAAGAGATTTAAAAACAAAGTATTAACTAAAGAACATTTGATTAATGGCAATTCTATTTAGAAAGCATTCCCGATTGACAGACTTGACTGACAAGAGCTCTCCGATGAGAGTATTCCCTTTTATTACGTATGAGTATACCAACCCGGTAACTCTGGACGAAGTGGCAAAAGAAATCAGCAGTAACGCCGGCGTAAGCGAAGGCGAAACGTACAGTGTACTGAAAGACTTCAGGACTCTGTTGAGGAAGTCGCTA
This sequence comes from uncultured Bacteroides sp., assembly GCA_905203765.1. Classification (GTDB taxonomy): domain Bacteria; phylum Bacteroidota; class Bacteroidia; order Bacteroidales; family Bacteroidaceae; genus Bacteroides. Next base: position 18,716 of record CAJKXC010000047.1, on the reverse strand, counting down.
CTTGCAGGGCGCCCGGTGAACATTGACGGACTGGGCTACTTCTATCTGGCTGCAAAAAGCAAAGGTACCGAGAAGGCGGAGGACTTTACCGCTAACGACATCACAGGACTACGCATCTGCTTCCGTGCAAACAGTGATATCCGGTTAGTGGCATCGGGAACGACCCGCTCGGACGGTTTGAAGATAAAAGATGTGGACCGTATCAACAACAGTGATGCGTCGGGCGACCCGGATGAAGGTGGAAATGCAGGCAGCGATGGCGACCTGGACGAGAATCCGATGGGATAACACCCCTGTTCCCTTGAACATAGTGATGAACTCTATAATCACAAGGAAAGGAGGTGTGAAGTATGAAGAAGAAAACCCTATGGTCTAAAATCCTGAAGGCGCTGGCTGCTGCAATAACAGCTGTGCTGGGCATCCTGGGGGGAAGTGATGTACTGTCCTGACGGGCGTACAGATGGTAAAAAGGAAAGAGGCTGAACAATTTGTTCAGCCTCTTTTGCATATTTTCCTTTGGCAATCCAATGAGTATGGAGCCGGTGAGGGAGTTACATCCCAAACGAGAAACCTGCAATCCCTTCGTATACCGCACTCACTACACTCAGTACCACAATACCCAGCGTACAGATTACAAGGCTGGCACGCGTATAATTGTCGCTGCGGAAAGCGGCTATCGGTTCGTCGCTCTTATTGATATACATTGCCTTTACTATCTTCAGGTAATAGTAGAGCGACAGTACGGTGTTGACCAGTGCAATGAATACCAGCAGATGGAAACCGCCATGAAAGGCTGCTGCGAAGATGAAGAACTTGGAGAAGAAGCCTGCAAACGGCGGGATGCCTGCTAGAGAGAATAGCGCAAGTGTCATGAGGAAAGCCAGTTTAGGATTGGTGCTGTACAGCCCGTTGTACTCTTCGAGCGTGAACTTATGCGCCCGGATGGCTACAATCGTGATGACAGTGAACACCGCCAGGTTGGCAAACATATACACCAGTACATAATACACTAGTGATGCCATGCCCTGCGATGTCCCGGCAATGACACCCAGCATGATATAACCCGCCTGCGAGATACTGGAGAAAGCCATCAGGCGTTTCAGGTTCTCCTGGCGCAGCGCGAAGAGATTGGCAAGCGTGATACTGGCAATGATTACCCAGTAGAGCACTGTCTGCCACTCCGTCACCATCGGGGCAAATACTTTGATTAGCACCGTCATCAGTACGAAAGCGGCGGAACCCTTGGAGATAACACTCAGATAGGCAGTGACAGTACTCGGCGCCCCTTCGTAAACATCGGCTGTCCAGAGGTGGAAGGGCACCAGCGAAATCTTGAAGCCCATGCCCGCAAAGAAAAAGACAAATGCCATTACCTGTAGAGGATTACCGTCCAGGTGTGCCGGGATATCGGCAAAGTAGAGCGTACCTACCGATCCGTAAATCAGCGATATGCCATACAGCATCAGCCCACTGGAGAAAAGTGCTGTCAGGATGTATTTGGCACCCGCCTCGGCAGAGTGGTGACGGTATTTGTCAAACGCAACCAGTGCCGCCATCGGAATACTTGCCGTTTCCAGCCCGATGAAGAACATCAGGAAGTGCCCGGCAGAAATCATGAAGTACATACCCAGCAGGGTAGACAGCGTCAGCACATAGAACTCGCCCTGCTTGACAGCCGTATCGGGCAGACGCATCCATTCGTGCGCCATCAGGAACACGATCAGCGTACCCACGCTGAGGATGGACTTGACGATGCTCTGTATCGGCGTATTGTGATACATCCCGCCAAAGGCATCTGCCATAGGGCCGGGGATAATGGTTATCAGCGTATGTATGGCAAGCAAGACTATCGGCAGCATGGTGTTCAGTACCGGTTTACCGTCGTTCTTGTGTGCGTCGGGACTCATGAAGAGGTCGGCTACGAAGAGGATGACGATGACTGCTATCAGCGACAGCTCTTCTTTGAGTAGGAGGAATTGAGAATAATCCATATCATTAATTCTTAATTAAATACATTTACTATCGGCAATACACTGTCGCCTATCATTCCGCTTATCCACCACGGTGCCATGCCGAGGGCGGCTACGCAGGCGATGAGGATGATGACGGCGGTGCGTTCATCCCAGGTGGCATCGGTCAGGGCGAGGTGGTGCTTGTTGGTGCACGTACCGTAGATGATGCGACCTACGAGGCGGAGGATATACACCGCGGTAATCACAATAGAGGAGCAGGCAATCACCGTCCATACCCGGTGGAAGGTATCGGGATGCTGGAAGGCACCGTTGAAGATGGTCATTTCTGCCACAAAACCGCTAAGCCCCGGCAATCCCAGGTTGGCAAGACCGGCTATCACGTAGCAGACTGCCAGGAAAGGCATAATCTTCATCAAACCCGAAAGCTCGCGTACATCCCGTGTATGCGTCCTGCCGTATATCATACCGATAAGGGCGAAGAAAAGCGCCGTCATCAATCCGTGGGAGAGCATTTGCAGCACGGCACCCGTTGCCGCCGTCTGGTTCATCATGAGGATGGCGAATAGTACCAGACCGCAGTGCGAAACAGAGGAATAGGCATTGATATACTTCAAGTCCGTCTGCACACAAGCCGAGAAGGCACCGTAGACTACAGAGATGCCGGTGAGTATGAGGAATATCCAACCCAATTCTTGTGCAGCCTCAGGCATCAGGTACATGGCGATGCGGAAACATCCGTAGCCACCCAACTTCATCAGCACGCCGGCGTGGAGCATGGACACTGCTGTCGGCGCAGATGCATGACCGTCGGGGCTCCATGTGTGGAACGGGAACAAGGCGCCCAGCACACCGAAGCCGAGGAAGGTAAGCGGAAACCAAATGCGTTGTTGCTCGATGGGTATGTTGTGCAGTTGGGCTATCTCCAGCAGGTTCATGGTGGTTCCGCCCGAGCCGTAGTAGATGCCCAGGATGCCGATAAGCAGGAATGCAGAACCGCCCATCAGCATCAGAGTCAGTTTCATGGCGGAGTATTCCTTGCGTCCCGAACCCCATACGCCGATGAGCAGGTACATAGGGATGAGGGCTACCTCGTAGAACATGAACATGGTGAACAAGTCCGTGGAGATAAAGAAGCCAAAAACTCCCATAGAGAGGAACACAAACCACAGGAAATATTCCTTTGTCAGCGGTTGCAGGCGCCAGGAAGCGAATGTTCCGGTAAAGACGATGATGGCGGAGAGCAGTAGCATGGCTACCGAGATACCGTCCACCCCTACGGAGTAGTGGATGTGGAGTGCCGGATACCAGGCGACGTCGGCACGGAACAGCATTTCATCCGTAGCACCGCCGGCACGTGCATGGAGGTAAGCGATGGTCAGTCCCACAGCTGCCAACACCAATGCCGATGCACCGGTAACCATTACCGCACGTATCTGTGCGATGTTCCGGCTGAGCCAGAGTCCCAACAGCATCAGCAGGGGGATGAGTACGAAGATTGATAAGAAGTTCATATCTATATCTTAAATTACTTAGTTACTAATTACAAATTACAATAACAGCAGCAGTATCAGTGCAAGCGTACCCAGCAGGAATACAAATGTGTATTGTTGGATGTGTCCGCTTTGCAGACCGCGAATCTCGTCGCTGGTGGTGTTGGCGCTCCAGGCAAGGAAGTTGAAGAAGCTGTCTACTACGTGGCGGTCCCACCAGGCAATGGGACGGCTGATGCAGCCGAAGATGATGCGGTGGGTAACGAACTGATAGATGTTATCAATATAAAAGCGATGATAGGCAGCCGTCCATAAGCCGTGGAAGCGGCGGGCAAGCGCGTTGGCAACGGGCTGCTTACTGCCTGCATACATATAGGTGGCAATCGCGATAGAGGCAGCGGCTACCACAATGCTGGTGCCTGCCACTGCCCAATCGAGATGAATATTGTATGCCTCACCATTGGCACTGATGAAGTGTCCGAAGGGAAGGACGAACTGCCAACCGCCTACCACGGTGATAGCTGCAAGGAACATCAGGGGGAAGGTCATGGCAAGCGGACTCTCGTGGGGGGTATGTTCAGCATGCAGTTCTTTGTTCTCCGTACCCCAAAAGATGCCATAATACAAACGGAACATATAGAATGCCGTCATAGCTGCAATCACCGTCATAATCCATCCCATCGCGGGGCTGAACTGGAAGCAAGCCGTCAGTATCTCGTCTTTGGAGAAGAAGCCGGAGAACGGTGGAATACCGGATATGGCAAGGCAAGCTATGAGGAAGGTGATGTGCGTGATAGGCATATACTTCCGCAGTCCGCCCATGGCAGACATTTCGTTGCTATGTACCGCATGGATAATGCTGCCGGCTCCCAGGAAAAGCAGTGCCTTGAACATGGCGTGGGTGAACAGATGGTACATACCTGCCATATAGCCCAGTCCGCCATGATGCGGGTCGGCAGATGTACATACGCCGAGCGCCACCATCATAAAGCCAATCTGCGAAATAGTGGAGAATGCCAATACCCGCTTGATATCGCTCTGCACACAAGCTACTGTGGCGGCATAGAAAGCGGTAAATGCTCCTACGTATGCTACGATGTGCAGCACACCGGGCGCATACTCTATAAACAGCGGGAACATCCGCGCCACCAGGTAGACACCTGCCACCACCATCGTGGCGGCATGAATCAGCGCACTGACCGGGGTAGGACCTTCCATAGCGTCCGGCAACCAGATGTGCAGCGGGAACATGGCGCTCTTTCCGGCGCCACCGATGAACATCAGCCCCAGTGCCAACGGAATCATAGCGGCACCACCTCGTAGCAGCGCCATCTCATTGGGATGGAAAGTGTACGTTCCGGCATAGTAGCCATAAACCAGGATACCTATCAGAAAACCCAGGTCGGCAAAGCGGGTGACGATGAACGCCTTCTTTGAGGCGGCAATGGCGGCCGGCTTGGTATAGTAGAAACCAATCAGCAGATAAGATGATACACCTACCAGCTCCCAGAACAGATACATCTGGAAGATATTGGTAGCCACCACCAGCCCCAACATGGACATGGTGAAGAGGCTCAGGAATGCGTAATAGCGTTGAAAGCCCCGCTCGCCCTTCATATAACCGAAGGAGTAGATGTGCACCATGAACGAGACGGTGCTGATAACAATCAGCATCATCACCGAGATAGGGTCGAGCAGAATACCCATATCGATGCTGAGTGACGGGGTGAAGGGCAGCCACGTAAAGTTATAAGGCATCAGCGTGGCATACGTTCCGTCCGCCAGTCGGGGGGCGCTGAAGTACAGTCCTGCGGTGAGGTAGGAGAGTACGGCAACCGCGCCCAGTACCGCGGTGCCGATAAGCCCGGCGGTGCGGTGCGACATCCACTTGCCCCCCAGTCCCAGTATCAGGAAGGAGAGGAAGGGAAGGAGAAGGATTAGAATTGTATATTCCATATATACTATGTTTATCAGTTATTATTCATGTTATACTGTTACGGCATCCGTAATAGTACTGTTGCGTCACTCGTAACAGACCGTCAACGACACCCGCAATAGTACTGTTGCGACACTCGTAACAGTGCGGCTACCATTTCATCTCGTTCAGCTTGTTTACCTGGATGCTGCGGATATTGCGGTAAATGTTAATCATAATGGCGATGGCTACTGCCGTCTCTGCTGCCGAAATGGCGATGGAGAACAGGGAGAAGAAATAGCCTTCCAGTCCGCCGGGGAACAGGAAACGGTTGAATACCGCGAAGTTGATGTCCGTTGCATTCAGTATCAACTCGATTGAAATCAATATCGCCAACGTATTGCGGCGGGTGAAGAACCCGTAGATGCCGGCGAAGAACATGATAGCCGAGACTATCAGATAATATTCCATGTGTATCATAATCAGTGATTCGTATTTAGTGATTAATGATTAACGTTTACGTGCAATGAGCAATCCGCCTACGATACATGCCAGCAACAGGATGCTGACAGCTTCGAAGGGGAGCAGATAACCATACTTTTCGCCGCTCAGCATGTGGTAGCCGATGGTCTTGATGTTGACTTCCAACGGCTCTACATCGGTGGTGGCGATGAATTTATGTTTCAGGGTGATGAATAATACGATGAGGGCTCCGCCTGCGGTGGCTCCCAGCCCGGCAAGGAACCGGCTGCGTTTCAGTTTCGCTACTACGTCGCCTTCGCCGCTGGTGAGCAGGATGGAGAAGACGTAGAGCACGACGATACCGCCGGCGTAGACCATGATTTGCACCGAACCGAGAAACGTATATCCCAGCAGGAAGTAGATGCCCGCCGTGCCGAAGAGCACGAACAGCAGGTAGGTAGCCGAACGGACCATACGACTGGTAGTCACCGTCAGAATGGAGAATACGGTAATGAACGCCGCAAGGAAGTAGAATACTACTGTTTCAAGAGTTATTTCCATGTTGTTTAATTACAAGTTACTAATTACAAATTACTTTGTCGTCGCGTCTTGGGGGGCGGCTGGTTTCTTCTTCTCTTCTACCCGGCTTCCCGGATGATTCAGTGTCAGCACCAGCTTTGTCCGGTCAAAGACCGCATGCTCAAAGTTCTGGTCGAACGTGATGGCATCGTGCGGGCAGGCATTGACACAGAGTTGGCAGAACATGCATGAGCCGAGGTCGTACTCGTACTTTGCCAGTATTTTTTTCTTCTTGCCGTCTTCTGTCTCTATCGATTCACTCGTCACGCGGATGGTGTCGTTGGGACAGGCCATCTGGCAGAGTCCGCAGGCGATGCAGTGATGTTCGTTCTGCTCGTTATGGGGCATGGCCAGCGTACCACGGAAGCGGTCGGACAGTTTCAGGGTCGCGCGGTTCTCGGGATATTGTTCGGTGGTCTTCTTGCGGCAGAATACGGTCATGGTGGTTTTCATGCCTGTCAGCAGGGAGCCGATGCCGTGGATGAGGCCGCCGAAATAGGAGTTATGTTCTTTTTCCATGTTATCCATCCTTTAAAAGTGTAGCCCGAAGACTACGATTAATACCATTAATATCAAGTTCACCATGCTGATAGGTACCAGGTACTTCCATTCCAGGTTCAGTATCTGGTCAATGCGCAGGCGGGGGAACGTCCACTTAATCCACATCAGCAGGAACACTACGAAGAATGCCTTTCCGAAGAACCATACGAAGCCGGGAATATAATCCATCACCGCATTGAAGCCGTCCAGCCCTACGATGTGCAGCGGCATCCAGCCCCCCAGGAAGATGGTGGCTGCCACGCTTGCCACAATAAACAGGTTCAGATATTCCGCCAGGTAGAAGAAGCCGAAGCCCATGCCGGAGTATTCCGTATGGTATCCGGCGGTCAACTCGCTTTCTGCTTCCGGCAAGTCGAAGGGACCGCGGTTGGTTTCTGCGTTTCCGGCTATGAGGTAGATGATGAAAGCAATCAGTGCGGGGATATGTCCCTTGAAGATGAACCAGCCGTCGGCTTGTCCTTCTACAATCTCGGAGAACTGCATGGTTCCCATCAACACCACCATCGTCAGTATGCTCAGTCCGCAGGACAGTTCGTAGCTGATGATTTGTGCACCGCTTCGCATGGCACCAATCAGCGAGAACTTATTGTTGGAACTCCAACCTGCCAGCAGGATACCTACCACGCCGATGCTCGATGCAGCCAGCAGGAAGAATACGCCTACGTTAAAGTCCAGAACTTCCAACCCTTTGCTGACGGGCAGGCAGGCGAACGTAAGGAATGAAGCGATAATCACCATGAACGGCGCCAGGTTATAAAGGAAGCGGTCGGAGAACTTCAGGTCGATGATTTCCTTTGTCAGCATCTTGATGACGTCGCAGGGCACTTGGAGCAATCCCCATTTCCCTACGCGCATCGGGCCGAGGCGGCATTGGAAGAAGGCGCATATCTTGCGCTCCATATAAATCAGGATAATGGCGAGCACGGCGTACATCAGGATGATGCATACGCCTATCACCATACATTCGAGGAATATTGCCAGACCTTCCGGCATGAGGGAAGTCAGCGTCTGGTGAATCCAGTTGGTTACTATACTAAAGTCAAACATATTATCTATCAATATCTGGTACTACATAATCCAATGTTCCGCCAATGGCAATCAGGTCGGCAATCTTTGCACCGCGGGAGATGGTGTCTACCACCGATACCAGCGGCAGTCCCGTAGAACGGAAGTGCAGGCGGTAGGGAGTCTTGTCGCCATGGCTTTCGAGGAAGACACCGAATTCGCCGCGGCTGCCTTCGACGGCTGCATAGTAAGTACCTTCCGGCACGCGGATAATCGGTTTCATCTTTTCCTGATAGGCGCCTTCGGGGATGTTGTCTATCAACTGTTCGATAATCTTCAGGCTCTCCAGTATTTCGTCCATGCGGACAAGGTAACGTGCCCAGGAATCGCCTTCGGTGCGGACAACTTCTTTGAAGTCCACCTTATTATATATGCCGTACGGCATACGCTTGCGAACATCGCACGTCCAACCACTGGCACGCCCTGTTCCGCCAGTAGCGCCAAAGGCGATGGCATCTTCCAAAGACAGTGTACCTACACCTTTTAGACGTTGCTGGGCAATGATGTTTCCGGTGAATACTTCGTGATACTCATGCAGGATGCCTCGCAGGTAGGGGATGAATTCCTTTACCTTCTTTACGAAGCCGGGAGCAATGTCCGCCTGCACACCGCCGATGGTGTTGTAGTTCATGATGAGGCGTCCGCCGCAGGTTTCCTCGAAGATATCGAGTATCTTCTCGCGGTCGCGGAAGCCGTAGAAGAAGGCGGTCAGGGCACCCAGGTCCATGGCAAGGCAGGAGTAGAACAGCAGGTGGGAGTCGATGCGTTGTAGCTCGTCCATGATGGTACGGATGTACTGTACGCGCTCGCTCACTTCCACACCCATCGCTTTTTCAATGCACATACACAGGGCGTGGCGGTTCTGGTGCGCACCCAGATAATCCAGGCGGTCGGTCAGTGCCAGTGTCTGCGGGTAGGTAAGGCTTTCGCACATTTTCTCGATGCCCCGGTGGATGTAGCCGCAGTTGGCATCTATCTTATCGATGTTTTCGCCTTCCAGTGATACGCGGAAACGCATTACACCGTGGGTGGCAGGGTGCTGGGGACCGATGTTCACTACATATTCATCATCGCCGAAAAGCAACAGTTCCTTGTTCTTGACGGTACCGTCCGGGTTCAGTTCCAGTTCGGTGGTGGTGTCCACGGTCTCTTCGTTGTCCATGCGCAGCGGGTTCTGTGCTTCGGGATCATCGTCCTTGCGCATGGGGTAGCCTACCCAGTCGTTACGCAGGTAGAGGCGGCGCATATCGGGATGGCCGATAAAGACAATGCCGTAGAAGTCGTACACTTCGCGTTCGTTGAAGTCGGCTGCTTTCCAGATGTCGCTGACCGAGGGAAGTTCGGGGTGCTCGCGGTTCAGGGTGGCGGTGCGTACTGCCGTCCGTTTTCCCGTAGCTGTGGATTCCAGCAAATAGACCACACCCAGCCCTCTCGGTGTGTCCGGCGTATCTTTTTCAGCATCCGGTTCTCCCCAGTCCATGCCGCTCAGGCATTCCAGGAAGTCCATCTGTTCTTCTTGCCGCAGGCGCAGCATTTCGTCATGCAAGGCTGCGGGTTCTATATATCTTATTTCCATATTCATCATTCTTCTTTCGGTTTCTCTTCCTGTCGGTTCACTCCGCCAAAGTATTTCTCTATCTTCACCTTGCGTTGCAACTGCATCATTCCGTAATAGAATGCTTCGGGGCGCGGCGGGCAGCCGGGGATATATACATCTACCGGCAGAATCTTATCCACTCCGTTCAGCACATGATAGGACTTCTTGAACGGGCCACCGCTGACGGCGCAACCGCCTACGGCAACCACATACTTCGGGTCGGGCATCTGGTCGTAAAGGCGTTTCAGCACAGGGGCCATCTTGTTGGTAATCGTTCCGCAAACCATAATCATATCCGCCTGGCGCGGACTGGCACGGGCTACTTCGAACCCAAAGCGCGCCATGTCGTAGCGGGCTGCGCCAAGTGCCATAAATTCGATACCGCAACAGCTGGTTGCAAACGTAAGGGGCCACAATGAATTGCTGCGTCCCCAGTTGACGAAATCGTCCAGTACGCCGAGAGCCACATTGGCGCCTCCTGCGTTGAGTTCCCGAACGAGTTTCTCCAACGTCTCGTTGTCGATAAACTCCTCATAAGGGATAGATTTTATTTTCGGTTTCTTCGTTATTTCCATTCCAAAGCTCCTTTCCTCCAGGCGTATGCAAGGCCCAGAACCAATATGATCAAGAAGAATAAAATACTGAAAAGTCCCGCTACACCCAGTTCGCGGGTGATGACTGCCCAGGGAAACAGGAATACCGTCTCCACCTCGAACATCAGGAACAAGATGGCAAACAGATAGTAACCTACTCGGAATTGCATCCACGATTTACCGCGGGTAGGGATACCGCACTCATACGGCTCCATCTTCTGCGGATTGTACGAACGGGGAGCTATCGCATTGGAAAGTGCGATGACGATACCCACGAAAGCGATTGCCGTCAACAGGACGACCACTAACAAAGTAAAGTTCATAAATCTGATAAGATTATTAGATGTATAATAATAGAAACATCACACCGGAAGACAATACCTCTGAATTGCTGTCCGACGGGGTTGAACGCAAGCGGCTGGGCGCCTGTATTCCTTGGTTAAACGATGATTTTCCTTAGCCCATACACGTAGTAGTTGGCATCGGGCATGGGGTGGGGGGACAGGTACAACAGGCGGTCGCATTCCGGAGCATAGGCGTACTGCTGCATCTTGTAGATGTAGTTGCGTCGGAAGATGCTTTTGCTGGTAGGTACTTGTGTATTGTCCACATGCTCCAGGCAGAGCGAAACCGATGCCAGCAGGTCGTAAAAGTTGCGGATGGCTTGTTGTGCGGTAGGGATTTGGGATGAAATGCTGCATTCTGTCTTCTTGTCGGCAGCAGTGCATGAAAAGCCCGCGGCTTCTATTGCACCGTTGTGCAGTAAGGCTGCGAGTATGATGAATATACCATATTTAATGCATCGCTTCATACCACAAATCTCTTTTTGAGGCTGCAAAGATAAAACAACTATCCTTCTTCTTGCTATCCCGGGATAACAAAAAATGATTATTTTTACACTTTTTATCCTAAATCAATTCCGTTTCCAGAAATCGGGGGTGAAAAGTAGCAGTACGGTGAACAGTTCCAGACGGCCCAATAACATCAGGAATGCCAACAGCCATTTCGCCATGGCGGGCAAGGCACTCCACGAATAAGCCGGTCCTGTCTCTCCCAAGCCGGGTCCCATGTTTCCGATGCTGGAAACTACACAACCTATGGATTCTTCAAACCCCACTCCCATAGCCATCATCAGCAGTACACTGATCGTTATAATGACTATATAGAGGAAACAAAAAGCCAATACGGTAGAGACAATATAGGGGGAGATGACCTGCTTGTTCACCCGTACCGGAAGTACGGCATTGGGATGCAGGATATGCTTGAACTCATTCCGTGATACTTTGGTGAGTATGACCATGCGGATACATTTCAATCCGCCCGTGGTACTGCCGGCACAGGCTCCCATCAGCATAATGATAGTGAGCAATCCCCAAAGTACAGGTGTCCATGTCATATAGTCGTCCGTAGCAAAGCCGGTGGATGTATGCAGGGAAATAACCTGGAATAGCGATTTGCGGAAGGATTCTTCGGCACCCATCGTACTGGTATAGTGAAGTATAACGGCAATAAGTACGGTGAAGAATACCACTGATCCGAAGTACCATTTCAGTTCCGCGTTACCGATGAACTTCTTGAATTTCCGGTTGACGAACAGCAATAATAAGGTGAAGTTGATACCGGAAATGAACATGAAAGCGGAGATTACATATTCTATATAGGGTGAATTATAGTAGGCCACGCTTGCTTGCTTGGTAGAGAAGCCACCTGTGCCGGTGGTTGCAAAAGCATGGCACACGCTGTCGAACCAGTTCATACCGCCCAGCATCAGCAGGACTACGAGGATACCGGTGATGCCGGCGTAGATACTCCATATCCATTTGGCGGTGATGCCGATGCGGGGATGCACTTTGTCGTGCGTAGGTCCGCTGGCCTCGGCAGCAAATACCTGTAAGCCGCTGACACCGAAGATAGGAAGTATGGCAATGGTAAACATGATGATTCCCAAACCGCCAATCCATTGCGTCATGCTGCGCCAGAACAGTATTCCGTGAGGCAGGGACTCAATGTTGTTCAGAATGGTGGCTCCCGTACTGCTGAATCCGGACATGGTTTCAAAGAAAGCATCGGTGATATTGGGAATATACCCGCCAATGTAGAAAGGCAACATACCGAAGAGTGAAAATGCTACCCATGCCAGGCTGACCAATACATATCCGTCACGGCGTGTCAGCTGTTTGTCGCCTCCCTTGCCAATGGCAGCCAATAGAAGGCCGACTCCTGCGGTGATGCCTCCTGCTTTCCAAAAGTCCAGCATATCGCCTTCGTCGTAGTAGTAGGATACTCCGGAGCAGGCAAAGAACATCACCGTCTCCAGCAATAGCAGAACACCGATAATCCGTATGATTGTCTTGAAGTTAATCATCTAATTAGTTGATAGTTGATAGTTGATAACTGATAGTTGATAACTGATAGTTGATAGATGATAGTTGATAATTGCAATACAGTGATATAGCGCAGCTAACTATCATCTATCAACTATCAGTTATCAACTAACTAAAGTATTTCTCGATTTTCTTTATCATCATATTCAGACAGAATACTACCACGTGGTCGCCCGGTTGTATCTGTGTGTTACCCATTACCACTACACCTTCTCCCTGGCGAATCAGTCCGCCGATGGTGGTTCCTTTCGGCAGTCCGAGGTCTTTTACCGGATGCTTGGTTATCTTGGAACCGGCTTTCACGGTAAATTCGGCTACATCTGCGTTGGCAAAGGTCAGGCATTTCACGTTGCTGACGTCTGCATCCAGCATCATCTGGTAGATGTGGCTGGCGGCAATCATCTTTTTGTTGATGACGGTGCCGATGTCGAGGCTTTCCGCCATACCTATATAGTCGATGTTTTCTACTTCCGCCACCGTTTTGCTGACTCCCATGCGCTTGGCGGCGAGGCAGGAGAGGATGTTAGTCTCCGAATTGCCGGTCAGGGCAACGAAAGCTTCCGTGTTCTTCAAACCTTCTTCTACCAGCAGATCCATGTCGCGTCCGTCGCCATTGATGATCATGGTGCGGTCGTCCAGCAACTCGGTCAGGCGGTTGCAGCGGTTCAGGTCGTTGTCCACAATCTTCACCTGCATATAGTCGGGCACGTATTGTGCGGTACGCACGCCGATGCGGCTTCCGCCCATTATCATTACGTTGCGTACGTCGGCATAGTCTTCTTTGCCGGCTATCTTGCGGATGTAGGGAACATATTTCCGGGTGGTGGTGAAGTAAACGATGTCGTGCAGTTTGATGACATCATCGCCTCGCGGGATCAGCGTTTCGCTGCCGCGCTTGATGGCTACTACGTGGTAGGGCAACTCCGGTCCGCCCAGTTCGTAAAGGGGGATATTCAGAATCTCTGCCTTCTCGCGCATCTTGGTACCTATCAGTATCAGGGCTCCGCCGCAGAACTCCCACCACTGGCGCACCCAACTCATGCGGATGGAAGATACGATCTCCTTAGCAGCCAGCATTTCGGGGTAAATCAGTGAGTCTACGCCCAACTTCTGGAAGAATTCTTTGTTCTTGGGCAGCAGGTATTCGTAATTGTCGATGCGGGCTACGGTCTTTTGCGCCCCGAGGTTGTTGGCAAGCATACAGGCAGTCATGTTCCGGCTTTCGTCGGGGGTGACGGCTATGAACAAATCGGCTTCTCCCACTCCTACTTCTTTCAGTCCTTTGATGGAGGTAGGAGATGCCGCGACCGTCATTAAGTCGAAGTTGGAACTAAGTGTACTCAACCTTTCCTCGTTGTCGTCCATTAAAATGATGTCCTGTTTCTCGCGGGACAACAGTTTGGCCAAATGTGTGCCTACTGCGCCGGCACCGGCAATAATTATTTTCATAATTGTCAATTATCAATTGTCAATCGTCAATTGATTAAAGATTTCTTCTTCATCCATTCCGCATAAATGATACAGTTCTTGAACCGTACCATGTTCTATAAAGGTATCGGGCACGCCGATGCGCTGCACCTGCGGGGTATAACCGTTGTCTGCCATAAATTCCAATAGGGCGCTGCCCATACCTCCCTGGCGGATGCCGTCTTCGATGGTGAGGATGCGGCGGAAGTTGCCGCCTACTTCGTGGAGTAACTCTTCGTCCAGCGGCTTGAGGAAGCGCAGGTCGTAGTGGGCGATGGAAATCCCTTTTTCCTGTTCCGCACGTTCAATGGCGCGGGCTGCCACGTTACCTATCGGGCCCAGGGTGATGACAGCCAGGTCTTTGCCGTCCTTTAACTTGCGTCCTTTGCCTACGGGAATTTCTTCCAGCGGGCATCTCCAGTCCAGCAATACACCGCGTCCGCGGGGATAGCGAATGACGAACGGGCCTTTGTCCGGCAGTTGGGCAGTGTACATCAAGCGACGCAGTTCGTGCTCGTTCATCGGGGAAGATATGGTCAGGTTGGGGATGGGGCGGAAGTATGCCAGGTCGAATACGCCGTGATGTGTCGGGCCGTCTTCGCCTACCAATCCCGCACGATCCAGACAGAGTACGACAGGCAGCCGAAGGATGGCGATGTCGTGAATCACGTTGTCGTAGGCGCGTTGCATAAAGGAAGAGTAGATGTTGCAGAAAGGTTGCATACCCTCTTTTGCCATACCACCGGAGAAGGTGGCGGCGTGTCCTTCGGCAATGCCTACGTCGAAAGCGCGGTCGGGCATCAGGTCCATCAGCTTGTTCATGGAGCAGCCGGTGGGCATGGCGGGAGTGACGCCGACGATTCTCGGATTTTGTTCTGCCAGTTCTACCAGCGTTTCGCCAAATACATCCTGGAAGAGGGGGGGCAGATTGCTGGTATCTGCTTTGATGCGCTTGCCGGTTTCGGGATTGAACTTGCCCGGCGCGTGCCAGATACCCGGATTCTTCTCGGCAGGTTCGAAACCTTTGCCTTTGATGGTGTGCAGGTGTAGGATCTTCGGGCCTTGCATGTCCTTGATATCCCGCAGGATGCGGGCGATGTTTTTTACATTGTGCCCGTCGACGGGGCCGAAGTAACGGATATTCATCCCTTCGAATATGTTCTGTTGCTGGGCGGCCATGGACTTCAGACTGTTGGCAAAGCGGATCAGCGCTTTGCGGCGGTCTTCGTTCAGGATGCCCATCTTGAACAGTAATCTGGAAGTCTTGAAGCGCAGTTGGTTGTATCGGTTGCTGGTGGTCAGGTTGAAGAGGTATTGCTTCATGCCACCCACGCTGCGGTCTATCGCCATGTCATTGTCGTTGAGGATAATGAGCAGGTTGTTGGGGGTGGATGAGGCGTTATTCAGCCCTTCGAATGCCAGTCCGCCGCTCATGCTTCCGTCTCCTATCACGGCTACCACGTGGCGGTCGTTCTCACCTTTCTCGGCGGCGGCCACTGCCATGCCCAGCGCGGCTGAGATGGAGTTGGAGGCGTGTCCGCAGGTGAAGGTGTCGTAATCGCTTTCGGCGGGCGAGGGAAAGGGGCGGATGCCTTTGAACTTACGGTTGGTGGAGAAGGCTTCGCGCCGGCCGGTCAGTATCTTGTGGCCGTATGCTTGATGGCCTACGTCCCACACGATGCGGTCGTAAGGGGTGTTGAATACGTAGTGCAGGGCTACGGTCAACTCCACGGTTCCCAGGCTGGCAGCAAAATGTCCGGGGTTACACGAAACTTCCTTAATAATGTCTTGCCTCAATTCATTACAAACCTCCGGAAGTTGATCTACGCTAAGTTGGCGCAGGTCTTCGGGAAACGAGATGGTATTTAGCAAGTTATATGTTGTTGGTTCTGTTTTCATCTCTCATCTGAAGATTACAAAATGCAAAAATAGCAAAAGAAAACGGATGGCGGGAGGTTTTAAGATAAAAAAATGCAGAAGCGAAGAATCTACTCCTTATTATAAAAGGAAGTAGATTCTTCGCTTCGCTTTGAATCACAGAATGATAGGTCAGTCTGTTATTTATTTAATTATTTGACAACGTTTCCGCTTACAGGGCTCTTGTACCAATCCGGTTCTTTTGTAACATCTCCTGCCCAATCGGCGAAGCCTTTATAAGCTTTTTCAATGCTTACTCTTTCTACCGGCCATTTCCAATTTGCACTTGCTACGCGGATGGCATAGGGGACGTTTCCTTTTTCAAAGCCGGGGGTAAAATTAGGGATGTGTACTTCCTTGTTTTTCTCATCAACAATGTAGAAATCGCCATGATTTGTCAGCCTGAAGTCTTCACCCACAGTGATTTCAACTGTTACAGGTGTTCCTACGGCTGTATCCTCACCTGTGTTTGTAAGCATACCCGGTGGTACTCCTAAAACTTCGTGCACATTCTCGAATAAAACTTCATCTTTCCCACTTTCCTTATTGCTAAAGCGCACTGATAATTCTTTGCTTGCTCCGGCAGCTTCCAGCGTCACTTTTATTGCTTTGCCACCGTTATTATAGTAGGGAGCAGTGACATATAGCACTACGTCATTGAAGTCATAGTCCGTTAAAGCTTCTTTTGTCATATCCTCAAAAGCGTAGGTGTATGATAATAGGGGGTATTTGTCGTCACTATCATCGTCGTCATCATCGGCAGTGCCTTCGTAGCCAGGGTTACATTGGCTACCGGGAATTTTTATATCGGCATTGTCGGCGCCGGTTATTTCTGCACCATCCCAAACGATATAGGGCACGCTACCAGAAAAGCCATTCTCAAAATGATGGTCACAAGCAACATATAACTTCCCATGGTAGCCGATAGTATTACCTTGTCCTTGTTGCTTCTGGATAGCTTCGTTTATCTTAAGTAAAGCAAATTCGCCGGTTGTGCTATAAAAACCGCCTAAATTGTAGTTGTATGTGGCAGTACCTAATACATTGAAGAAAGCCTTTCCACCTAAACTTACTCTTGCGTTATCCATATATAAACTTCCGCATTGTACGTATGATCCTCCTTCTACACTGAAAAGGTTGCTGGGATTATCAGAAGTACTTATATCAAACAATCCATCAATATATAATTGGCAAGCTGTTAATAGTTTGGAACTTGTAGCTACTATCTTCATTGTGCCGGTTTTGAAGTATCCTTGATTTTCCCATTTCTGATCGTTACTACTTAAAAAAGATTCTTTTAATATAGTGACATTTCCGCTATTGTAGAAAGAACTTGACCCTTGTGTCTCAAATGAAGTCGCAGTCATTGTTCCTTCATTCACTAATAAAGAAGCCTGATTAGCTACGTTTACTTTAGTGCCAATACTAAGAATTCCACCATTATAAATATAACCAGAACCAGCTGCTTCTATGGCATTTGCATTTATTTTGCCTAAATTATAAATGGTAGCATTAGAAGCCTGCAATGTTCCATTTTCTACATTCAATGTCGCTTCAAGGCCAATGCTAATCATTGATCCACTTTGTGCTAATGAATATCCTCCATTCAAGGTTAATGTTACTCCTGGTAATATATATAACTTAGAACCAGGAGCTATATATGTGATTTTTAATGTAACATCTTCAGTAACATACATATTAGCATTATTTCCCCAGTCATTTATTTCCTCTACTTCTTTATCTATTTTATAATTACCAGCTTGCCCAATTTTGCCATCAGTCGGTGTTAACTCTAACGATTCAATATCTGCCAATGTAGGGAATAAACTGGCATCTTCAATGTCGATGGGGTCGTAATTAATACCAGTAGAAGATGCGCTTCTTGTTGTCGCCATTCTCGTCTCCGTACTTCCGCCACCGAACGTCACGTTCATACTTCCCTCCGTCACCGCTGCCGGCACTGCCGAACTATATCCTTCGCTATTCACCTTCATTACATATACGTACTGCAGTGCTGCCGGAATATCGAATTTGAAGTTTGCAGTTTTGCCATTCGCTACAGTGGTTTTGGCAAGCAGGAAGACGTCACTATTATTGACGTTGTAGGGGTTTGAAGTATAAACCTTAATCGTATAAGTTTCGCCGTCTTTTTCGTTCACTGAAACAGAAGCGTTGCATACGGCACTTGTTTCCCAAGTTTGGTTCGGGTCAATGTCCTTTACGGGGAAAGCTTTCTTGGCTTCCTCCTGGACTCTCTCCGGATTGTAAAGATCTTTATTGTCTTCACAAGCAGAGAGGACAAATATCATTCCCAATGCCAACATCGGAATAATGCCGGAAAAATGAATTCTTTTACTTCTCATATCTTTTGTTCTTTTAATCACATTGTTATATAATGTGATAATAAGGTCCAATTTGTTGATTGTTTTATGCAACAAAGGTATTAAGAATATTCCGAATCTACAATTATTATATGCTTTTTCTCAACATTTATTTCTTGTATTTGTCTGTTTTGCAGCACGTTTTTTTGTGTATGGAGCACACTTCAAAAGAGATTCCCTTTACTGGCTTCACCTCTTCACCGTCTTTTGTGACTGCTTGTCTGTCGGTAATAGCGGGTGAAGGCATGGCAATAAGCCGGTTTCAAGCCTTCACCGTGTGTACTGTCCTGACTTTAGTTGACTGGATTAATGTTTAGTCCTATAGGACATTG
>CAJKXC010000046.1 GCA_905203765.1 uncultured Bacteroides sp. | reverse complement strand
GAAACCGGGCGCGCAAATCATCTTCATCAAGAACGACTTCGACCGCCGCTGGGTGAACGGAACCATCGGCGTGGTCAGCGGCTTCGACCCCATCGAAGAAACCCTCTACGTCATCACCGACGACGGCAAGGAGTGCGACGTCAAACCCGAGTCGTGGCGCAACATCCGCTACCGGTACAACGAAGCGAAGAAGGAAATCGAAGAGGAAGAACTCGGCACCTTCACCCAATATCCCGTGCGCCTGGCGTGGGCGATTACCGTGCACAAGAGCCAGGGACTGACCTTCAGCCGCGTAGTCATCGACTTTACCGGCGGTGTCTTTGCCGGCGGGCAAGCCTACGTGGCACTGAGCCGCTGCACCTCGCTCGAAGGTATCCAGTTGCGCAAACCCATCAGTCGTGCCGATGTCTTTGTCCGTCCCGAGATAGTCAGCTTCTCCGAGCGCTTCAACAACCGGCAAGCCATAGACCGCGCCCTGAAGCAAGCCCAGGCGGACGTGCAGTACGTGGCCGCCGCCAAGGCATTCGACGCCGGAGACTTCGACACCTTCCTCAACGAGTTCTTCAAGGCGATTCACTCCCGCTACGACATCGAGAAGCCGCACGTGCAACGCCTCATCCGCCGCAAACTGAATACCATCAACCTGCTAAGGGAAGAAAACCGCGCCCTGAAGCAAGCCGCGCTGGACAAGGAAAAGGCACTGGTACGCTACGCCCGCGAATATATACAGATGGGCGACGAATGCCTGAAGATGGATATGAAAGACGCCGCCATGAAGAATTATGAAAAAGCCGTGACACTCTGTCCCAAATTCAAAGAGGCGTGGAAGAAAATAAAGAAACTGGAGAAAGAAATGCTTAAACGGTAACTTACTTGTTTATAAGCAGATTATTCCCTATTTTTGTCCCGACCAAAACATCGCGCCTATGCTCCTGAAGCTTTACGAAAAAAACAACAACCCCGCCGACCTGCAACAGGTAATAGACCTGCTGAACGACGGCGGTATCATCATCTACCCCACCGACACCATGTACGCCATCGGTTGCCACGGCTTGAAGGAGCGTGCCATCGAACGCATCTGCCGCCTGAAGGACATAGACCCGAAGAAGAACAACCTCTCCATCATCTGCTACGACCTGAGCAAAGTGAGCGAATATGCCAAGGTGGACAACACCACCTTCAAACTGATGAAACGCAACCTGCCCGGTGCCTTCACCTTCATCCTGAACGGTACCACGCGCCTGCCCAAGATATTCCGCAACCGCAAGGAAGTGGGCATCCGCATGCCGGACAATGCCATCAGCCAGGAGATAGCCCGCCTGCTCGACGCCCCGCTTATGACCACTACCCTGCCCCACGACGACCACGAGGACATAGAGTACTGCACCGACCCCGAACTGATAGACGAGAAGTTCGGCGACATCGTAGACCTGGTGATTGACGGCGGCATCGGCAACACCGAAGGCTCTACCATTGTGGACTGCACCGGCGGCGAAGCGGAGATTGTGCGCCAGGGACTGGGCTGGCTGGACGAAGGGTAGTTCCGCCTTTTTATCCGTTCACTTCAAACTTTTTCAGCCTTTCCTGTGTTTCTTTCTTATAAGGAACGCAAATGTTATGAGCACCAAGGAACAATACTGGAAATACTCGCTAATCGCCATTATCATCGGATTGGGCATTATCCTCTTCAGACAAATCATTCCCTTCCTCGGCGGACTGCTGGGGGCACTGACCATCTATACCCTGGTAAGAAAGCAGATGATACACCTGACCGACAAGCGGAAGATGAGGCGCAGCATTGCCGCCACCCTCATCACGGCAGAGGCTATCCTGTGCTTTCTCGTTCCCCTGGGACTGGTAGTGTGGCTGGCAGTAGCCAGCTTGCAGAACATCAACCTCGACCCGCAGACCATCATCGCCCCTTTTGAGGAAGCTGCCAACATCATCAAAGCAAAAACAGGTTATTACATATTGGGGAAAGACAGCGTTGCCTACGTCATCTCACTGCTTCCGCGCATAGGACAGGCGATTATGGAGGGCATCAGTAGCTTTGCCATCAATGTATTCGTGCTTGTGTTCGTGCTCTACTTCATGCTGATAGGCGGGAAGAAGATGGAGCAGTATGCTGACGACATTCTCCCCTTCAACGACGTCAATACCCGGAATGTAGTACATGAGATAAACATGATTATCCGCTCCAATGCCATCGGCATCCCGCTATTGGCTATCATACAAGGCAGCGTAGCCATGATAGGTTACTGGATATTCGGCGCTCCCAACATCCTGTTCGCAGGGTTTCTGACTTGCTTTGCCAGCATCATCCCAATGGTAGGCACGGCGCTGGTATGGTTTCCGATAGCCGTCTATATGGCACTGATAGGCAACTGGGTGCAAGCCATCGGGCTCGCCGTCTACGGCGGCGTGGTTATCTCACAACTCGACAACCTGATCCGCTTCATCATACAGAAGAAGATGGCGGACATCCATCCGCTCATCACTGTCTTCGGAGTCGTCGTCGGCCTGCCTCTTTTCGGGTTTATGGGCGTCATCTTCGGCCCGCTAATGCTCTCCCTCTTCTTTTTGTTTGTGGATATGTTCAAGAGGGGATATCTGGATGCGGGGAAGAAGGTGCAATAAAGCAATGCGCTTGTTTCCTGCCGGTAAGGAATGCCCGCAATGATTCGTAACGGTTTCCGGTTATTCGTATTCCAGTACCTTCCTTAGCGGAGCCAGCAGCCTTTCCAACACATTCCGGTCGGCAAGGATGATATCTGCCGTACCTTTCAGTTCGCGCGATACGGGCAGTTGTTTGTCATAGTTGGTCTTCAGTCCGGCAGGCAGTGCGATTTCCACTACATACATACCTTCCTCGTTCGGGGCAGGCGAAACGCTCTTCACCTCGCCTTTCACATAGCCGAACTCCTGGTCGGGGTAGTTGTTCAGGCGTATGTTCACCCGCTGGCCGGCATGTACCTTACCGGAACCTTGCAATGGCAGCAAGGCCCTGCCCAGTACGGTGGAACTGTCCGAAGGCTGAACCATAAAGACCGTTTCGCCCGACTTCACATTCTGGTTGCGGCTCCATACGGTCATGAAAGTGACTTTGCCGCTGACGGGGCTTTTCAGCAGATAGGAATACTCCCAGGCACTCAACTGGGCGGCCAGTTGCTCCACCGCGTTCTTCAAGTCGGTGCGGTGCGTCTGTTCTTCGTCGTAGGCTTGCTTGCGGATATCCAGCAGGTTCTCTTCGTGCTGCACCAACTGCATCTCTGCCTGGAGCAGGCTCATCCGTGCATTCTCTTGCGAACGGAGACTTTGCAGGTACTTACTGCCCGACTCTTCAAAATCGGCAGCTATCAATACTTTGCGCGTATACAGGATGGAATCGCGATGATACATGCTTTGGGCGAGTTTCAAGTCCTTTTCGGTCAGCGTATATTCCCGCTCTGCCAACCGTAGGTAGGAGCGCTGCCCGTCCAACTGACGCTCTTGTGCGTGGAGCTTCTTGGTGTAGTAGTCCAGTTCCATAAAGCGGGCATAGTTGGTGAGAGAGGTTATGAAGTCTGCAAAGGCAGATTGCAGTTCGCCCAGTTGCAGGCGCTTGCCGGTGAAAAGCGACACGCCTATCTGCCAGTCGTAGTCGGCTTTACCCCACTCCTGCATCCGCTTCGACAGCCAGCGTACATCTTCGGAAGAGGCCGCATTGCTGATAACCCCCAAGTCAGTATTGGTTTCAACCGGACTCCCGTTCGTCACGTAGAGCGTATCGAGCTTTCCGGTGGCATGCGCCAATACAAAGGCGGGCGGCTCTTCGGTGGCAAGGGTTACTTCCGCCATCAAGGTGTCCGGGTACTTGAATATCCAGCAGCCTATCAGCAGAACCAACAGGATGACCGCCAAAGCCGTGATGCCGCATCTCACCACCCACGGCGAAATGTGGTTCATCACTTCCTGCACCTCTTCGCTGCGCAGCTCTATATGCTTATATGTCTTCTCTTCCTCTGCCATTAGTTACCCAGTTCCAACTGATTCTTTACTAACCGGTAATACAGTCCTTTCCGTTGCGTCAGTTCCTGATGCGTGCCTTCTTCGGCTATGCAGCCGTTGTCCAGCACTATAATCTTGTCGGCATCCTTCACCGTGCTCAGGCGATGTGCCACTACAACCACGGTCTTTCCTTTATAGAACTCGTACAGATGCCCCATGATTTCCTTCTCATTGTTGGCATCGAGCGCATTGGTAGCTTCGTCGAAGAAGAGGTATTCCGGATTCTTGTACACCGCGCGCGCTATCAGGATGCGTTGCCGTTGCCCCTGACTGATGCCGTTGCCTTCCATACCGATCTTGGTATTATAGCCCAGGGGAAGCGAGTCGATGAAGTCGCGGATATTCGCTACCGTCACGGCGTGTTGCAGGCGTTCGAGGTCTATCTGTTCTTCGCCCACGGCAATGTTCTGCGCAATGGTTTCGGAGAAGATGAAGCCGTCCTGCATCACAGCGCCTGTCTTGGCACGCCACAGATGCGGGTTTATGTTCTCCAGCGGAGTTTCGTTCACCTTCACCGTGCCCTGGTTGGGGGTATAGAAGCCGAGCAGCAGTTTTATGAGAGTGGTCTTTCCGCTTCCGCTTCCGCCTACAATGGCGGTGACTTTATGCTCGGGGATGTGCAACGTCACGTCTTTGAGCACATAATTGCGGTCGGCGCCGCTGTAACTGAAATATACGCCTGTCATCTTCAGGTCGCGCTTCTCCGGCAGGTAGGGAAGTTTGGAAGTTATATCCATCTCTTCGTCCGGCTTTCCATGTATCTCGTTCAGGCGCTCCAAACTGATCTTAGCATCCTGGCACTGCTGGGAGAAACTGATAAGAGAGGATATCGGCGCACTGAGCTGACCTATTATATAGGTAAGGGACATCATCATACCGAGTGTCATATGTCCTTCCACCACTGCTTTGGCGGCAATGTACGAGACAATGATATTGGTAGTCTGGTTGAAGAAGACAGAACCCACCTGCTGTATCTGCCCCACGGCAAGTCCCTTGACACTGATCTTGAAAAGATTCACCTGGATACGTTCCCATTGCCAGCGCTTCTGTGTCTCGCAGTTGTTCAGCTTTATCTCCTGCATACCGGTCACCATCTGTATAAGGCTGCTTTGCTGGCTCGATGCCTGGGAGAAGCGACGGGTATCCAGTTCGCGGCGGTACTTCATGAAGGCAAGAATCCAAAGCACATACAGCCCGTTGCCCACAAAGAAGATGCACAATATCGCTACATTATAATAGGCAAGCACTATCGAAAAGATGAAGAAACTGACAAAGGAGAAAAGCGTAGTGATGGACGAACTGGTAAGGAATGTCTTGATGCGGTCGTGGTCGCCGATGCGCTGCATGATATCGCCCACCATCTTCGTATCGAAGAAATGGAGTGGGAGCTTCATCAGCTTTGCAAGGAAGTCGGAGATCAGCGATATGGAGATACGCGTATTGACGTGAAGCAATATCCAACTGCGGATGAACTCCACGGAAAGCTGGGACACGGAGATAACAAGCTGGGCTATCAGTACCAGCGTGATAAAGTTCAGGTTGCCGTCGCGAACACCGATATCGACCAATGCCTGTGTCAGGAAAGGAAGGATGAGTTGCAGCAGGCTGACGGTCAGCATGCCCAATATCAGTTGGTGCAACTGTTTCTTGTAAGGAGTAAGGTATTTGAGGAAGAAAGAAAGTTTCCGCCCTTTGTCTTCTTCTTCGCCCTCTTCTTTGTAGAAGTCAGGGCTGGGTTCAAGCAATAAAGCCAGTCCCTTGCCTACACCGCCCTGCTGGGTGGAGATCCAGGAATGCCTGACTTCCCGCTCGGTACAGGTAATCAGTTGCTTGCCCGGGTCGGCTATCTGAAAGCGGTAATTGCCTTTCTTCCCTTTTATGCCATAGCATACCACAAAATGATTCTGATTCCAATGGAGAATGCAGGGCAACGGCGTGTCGTTCGTCAACTGGTCAAAGGACAGCGCCACACCCGCAGTACGCATCCCTATGGACTCCGCCGCATCACTGATGCCCAGCATGGAAACCCCATCCCGGGAGACAAAGGAGCGTTCGCGGAGTGTCTGCAGCGAGTACGACTTTCCATAGAACTTGGCAATCATGCGCAGACACGTAGGACCGCAGTCCATCATATCCATCTGGACATAAAACGGAAAACTCTTCATAACTTAGAAACCCATTCTATGAGTATCGACCTGCTTCAACCTCTTCTCCTTATATCCGCCGAACGAATAACGGATGGATAAAGACGCGAAACGGCTATCCTTGATCGTTTTTAAAGAATAATCGAGTGGAGCATGTTTCGACTTTTCCACCATATTATAAGTATTGAACAAGTCCTCACCTTTCAGGATAAAGTTCCAACGCCCGCCCTTGGGCTGCCACATCAGGCTGACAGAGGTATAAAGCCAGTCTTCCATATCCAGCGCACCCCGGATGTCCGGCATCTGGTAAGCACCGGTTACTTGGAGTGACAAGGTTTGAGGATTGTTCAGTATAAAGTTATTGGTCAGGCTGATGCTGCCGGAAATCCTGTTGCGGTCGAAGACTATATCTTCAAGCGAGCCTTTATCCTGCTTCATATATACATTGGCGGAGAGCCTGGTATTGATGGACTTATTCCACTTCACCGGAACCACTCCCATGATACCGAATCTGTGGCTGTAATCAAAGTTGATGAGCCTGTTACTTGCCAGGAGTTTATTGGGATATGGATAAAACAATCGGGTCGAATAGTCAGGATTCAGTTCGGCAAACAGCCCGATGATGTATTTGTTATGCAAGATATAATTCAGATTCAACTGATAGGTTTCATAAGGCTTCAGCTGCGGATTGCCTTCTTCCATGTAATAGGGATTTATGTAGTTCTTGCTCGGATTCAGATCCCAGTAAGAAGGATAACTCTTATTGCTGGCAAAGGTGAGTTGCAACACCTGGCCGGGTTTCAGATTATGTCTATACGTCAGGCTGGGAAACAAGAACCATTCTTCCCACAACGTTTGCTTATCCCCCTTCTGCTCTATCTGCGCATGGAAGTACTGAAGCATGAGCGAAACACTCAGCATTCCCTTCTCGCCTACCTTCTGGCTCCAACCGACAAAACCATCTACGGACTTCTCCTTCTGCCTGGTAGAGAAACGGGCGTCCTCTTCCAATGCGCGGTCCCAAGTCGTAAAATGTTTGTTGTCTGTCATAGAGTAGAAACCGTCTACTCCATAAGACAAAGTACCGGCTCCTATCTTGCTGGAATTATGGACATACAAGTCGAACTTCTTAATCTCCTGCGTCGACTCGGAGTTCAGTTCAGTCGAGCGCTGGTTCTCACTGTACATGTTCTGGTCGGAAGTGAGTTTGTAGAAGACGGCATCCGCCCCTATCTTCCATAATCCGTTCTGATACTCGGCTATTATTGAATGCAGGTATTTGTCGTTGGAGTACTTATTGCGGCTTTCAAGCGTGGGCTCCCGGTCCACATCCATATCCGAATTGATCTTGGGCTTATAATCATTCAGTTGCAAGGAGTAGAAGAGGTTAAAAGAAGACTTGTCCTTTAAGTCAATATTGAAGTTCGAAGTAACACGATGGGCAAAGATCTTGGCGTGCTGGTTTGTCTCCACTTTAACATCGTAGGTCTGGTCTTCTACCGTGTGGTCGGAGTTCAGTGTAAGGTCATAGTGCCTGTTGGTGCTGCCCAGTGCGTAGCCTATATCCCATGACCAACGCTTATTGGACAAAGTGAAATCCACGCCACCCGTCTGATAATAATAGAATCCCTGATAGAGTGCAGTGCGCAGTCCGCCCTTAAACTGAAGATTGTCCGTCCGCAGCCTGTTCATAACGATATTGATTGCCGCACCTTTCACACCATACTGAGAAGGGGTATTATAGAAGATCTCTACGGCTTTGACCTGCGAAGGCGATGTGGTGGAGAGTAACTCTCTCAGTTGGTCAGGAGTCATATTGGTCTTTCGCCCATTCAGGATGATGGTCGTTCCCGCCGTACCGACAATTTCATAGTTATCCCCCACTCTTTGTACGCTCGGTATCTCCTGCAAAATGTCCAGCACATTGCTCACCGGGCTGGTTTTTGTCAGTTCTTTTATATCATAGAGCAGCGCACCATTCTCTTTCACCCTCAGAACGGAAGACTTTGCACTGACGGTGACTTCGTTCAGAACCTCTGTTCTTTCTTCCAGCACCACCGTCCCCAGCGATGCGTTGGAACTGCTGATACGTTGTGTTTTATAAGATATATGCTGAATGATGATGCAGTATGGAATGGTATCTTTGTCAAAGCCGAATTCTCCCTTCTCATTCGTTACCGTAGCACTAACAAAGGTAGAATCCACTTTCTGCAAGATTACCGCCGCCGCAACCACCGGTGAACCGGCTTTATCGACCACCAACCCCTTTATGTGATGCGCTTGCACCATGAGGGATAAAAGGGATAAGAATATACATAGAACAAACCTCATAAACGTTCACTTTACAAAGAATTAATTAATCACTCACACTCTCAATATAATGCATAACCCGTATCTGCTGTACGGGATGCTCTGCTTCAACTTTGCTTATATTCAAATTCAGAGCCCGGATCTGCTTTACACGGCAGTCTCCCTGTAGTCGGCAAGAAGCACAATGCGGACAATTGGGCAGTTTATAGTATTGGAATATCTTCTTAGGATCACTGAAATCACTGATGATGCCCCGCGCCACGCCGTCGCCATACAAGGAGAACAGCAATTGGAATGAACCTTCTCCTGCTATCTTCAGCTTCAGATAGTCTATACACGCATTGAGATAGGCGGAACCGGCTTTATTCTCACTCTGATGCAGTTGCAAATACTTCAGACATTTCGCATCGTCTTCCAGATAATAGGCCAACAGTGCAGCCAGCATCTCTATAGACAGACTCTTCAAATCCTTGTTTACATTGTATACAAAGGCCTTCTGCAGGTCGAAACACTTCTCCTTCATCATCGCATAGTTCTCCTCGATGCCCTGAAGTAAGGACTTCGCCATAGCATCGTCCATACGCCCCAACCGGTTCACATCTCCCAGATGTTTCATCGACTCTGCATAGTCGCCAAATGGAGTCGGCTCCGCATTATGCATCTGGCTCATACCCGGAACAACGACGTAATACGTGGGGAATCCCAATATAGAATTATCCCTTATATATAGGTTATAGCCCAATTTCCTGACTAAATCCATGCAGTAGTTCAAGTCGGCGGTATTGGACATTCCCAACTCCCGGTTGAATCCTTTGAACTCATACGAGCTTTGCTCCTGCAAGATGGAAGCAGGCCAGTAGCCTCTTCCCCCCACAAAGATGTTTATCAGATTGTTTGAGATCCTTCTTTCTTCCCCTTTATCGGCAGGAGTGGTATTCATAAATTTATAGGGCAAACCATTAAAGTGGACAAGCCCTTGATGAATCTCCGTAAAGCACCTCTCCAATGCAATACCGGGAACACAATCCACGCCTACTATAAAATTATACTGTTGTCTTGCCCTGTCGATAATTATCAGACCTATTGCCGGAAGTCCCCGGCCTAAAGAGCAGTCTTTCACTATAACCTCACAGTTTGTGGTAGCTTTCAGGCTTAGAATCCGGCTATATACAGCACTACCCTTAAAATAATCGAGCGGAATGGTGGGAGGCGTCAACTGCTTCCAATAGATTTCGCTCATTACATATCTCTCAAAGACCTCACAAATTGCTTGCAGCATAGCTTCCTTAGGCGTATTTCCCGATGCCATACCGTTGGAGCCTGTCATCATCAGCAGGTATTCTATGGGCAGAAAGACTTCTTTCTTATCTGTTACAGAATAAAAAGGAATGGCAGTCAGCGTTTTCCTGTCCGATACTTTCGATAGGATGTCGGTTATATCATCGTCGGAAGAACTCTTACAAAGTTTCTTCAGTTCTTCTCCAATATCTCCTGTGAAGTAATCAGGGGTAACTTCCTTCTCGTTCACATCATAGGAGAAATTGCAGCTGTCCGATTCACGATCGCCCACCACCTCATCCTCATTCCAGAAAGCATAGCTACTGAAAACCTTTCCGGCTGTCACCTTCTTAGGATTCAGCAACAAACGGTTCTGCATACGTTCCATGAACTCGGCACAACCACTTGCCAGAGAATACTCAAAAGAACGTCCCTTGCCATTCGTACCTATATCCAAAGGGAGTAGTCCATTATTCCCGATACTCACCCTGCATGAGCATAAACCATCCTGAATCAGATGCTTTTCGCATAGCAGTATGCCGATACTGCTCAGGATGTTCCTTATATTGTTTATGGTTTGCTCCGGAGGCAAGACTTTATATTGTTTCATTTACATCAAATATTTGATTAACAGCGACAAGAACAAAGAACAAAAGCGGACATAATAAATATGTCCACTTAAGTTCTTCAAAGACCTAGAGGGGTATACCATCCGGATCGATGTACAATGATGGAGTATAAGGAGGCACTGCAAGGCCGCCGTTTACACCTTCCATCTCTTCAGCTGTCAGTTTACCTTCCAGCTCATTGATCATTGATTCTGTTCTCATAATCAAATGTTTTTAAGTTAGTACTATGACAACAGCCAGAGGAATATTTATTCAGCAAATTCTCCTATTCGTAAAACTTGCACGAATCCATATTCTCTCCTCTATTGTTCCGTGGACAAAGTTAGTGCGGTAAACACTATCCCACAAAAAAACGACTGGACAGAGCAGACAGGAAGTAAATGACTAAGTTTCAAACATATAATTAAAAAACAATTCTTTTTGAGTGGACAAATCCGCAAAAGAGTTAGCACTCTGGAATGCCGAATCAGGGAAAAATACAGGTAGAGAACGGGGTCCCTGTTTAGGACCATTGGGTCTTGTGAAAGGTACATCGTCATTGGAAGACATCAGTCCGACTCCAACAACCGGAACATTTGAACAGATTTTGAATATACAAAAGGAATACAAACAATACACCCCCAAAAGACAACAAATAAACTTCAATTTCATAGTAATACGGTTTTTTTCTACAGCAAATATAATATATGAAAAGGATATATTGCAAATATATGAAGAATAAAAAATAGCGTCCAAAACACGATGTATCAATGAATTACAATCTACGTAGCTTCAATTTAAGTGGACATCCTGCAAGAGAAGGAAGTAAGAAATGCAGCCAAATCAACACTCTTATCCAGAGACAGTTCGCTTCTCAGCCTTTGCTTCTTCTTCAGTATAGAGTTCATTTTGCATTGAAATACGGACATCAGCTCGGTGGACGAGAAGCCCAGCTTGACAAGTATGGACAGCATAAGATTATTGTCATTCAAACCATATTCCTCTTTCAATCGGCTTACAAAATCCCCATAAAACAAGTCCATATATGCAAAAACTTGTGATTTTTCTTTTTGAGTCATGTTTTCGGCAATCAGCAGGTTCTGCTTCAACTGTTCCAAAATATAAATACCACCCACGCAGGGATCTTCCCGAATCTTTTTATTTTCACTTACCAATACCTGCACTCTTTGGTTGAGCCTGGCAATTTGCTCCTTGGCAGTTTCGGCAATAAGCGCTTCTTCCTGTTTCAGCATCTCTATCTGGTAGATGTACTGGCCTATAATCCGTTCATTTTCTTTTATAATTCTGAGACTCTTATCGACATGGGCTTTCAGCCGTTTTCTATAAATCCTTCTATACTGCTTCTTTATCCAGGAATAAGAGACGAGCCCCGAGAGGATGAGCAGACAGAAGAGGAATGCAGCCAAATAAAACTGGCTCCGTGTTTTATACTCAAGCAGTTTGTTCTCCATCTGCAGATTCTCAACTTCGTGCCGGTGTTGCAGGTCGGACATCTTATCCCTCAGATTCCTGTCCTGATACAGCCTCAACAGTGAATCCGACTTCTCTTTATAATACAGGGCTTTTGTATAATCAGCTTCGAGCTTCTCGCACTGATATAGATAGTTGTAGGCACCGGACCGGGTGAAGATGTCTTCCGAATCCAATAGCTTCTCAAAGTGTTCTTTCGCCTTCTTCAGTTGCCCCATCCGCATATAGGCATCGCCCAACGACATACAATAATAAGGAATGGCATGGGGAATCCGTTCGCACTTAATCGCTGAAGAGAAATAGGTTATAGCCTCTGCATAATTCCCTTTCTTTTTCTCCAATTCGCCCAGGAAGTGCAACAAAGAAGGATAGACCGGCGACAGGCTATCGCCTTCCAGCAAAGAGATTCCGGCTTTTGCATACCAGCCGGCACTGTCTATGTTGTGCTTTATTTGGTGAATCCAGGCTATGTTACGGTAGCTATACACGATGCCCAAAGTGTAGCCCGCCATCCGGCTGTAATAAACGGACTTCCGATAGTGACCGAGCGCAACATCATACCTTCCACGGTCGTCGTTCAGGCGGGCTATGTAGTGTTGCAGCAAGGCTTGCAACTTATATTCCTTTGTGTTTTCCAACTTCTCCTGGGCCTCTAAGTAAACCCGCATGGCTATTGTATCGTTATCTTGCATGGACATCACTTTGCCGTAATAGAAAAGGGCTTTCGCCGCCTTTACCCTATCCCCGCTGTTTCGGTAATAGTTTACGGCAAATCCTATCAGGGAATCCGATTGCAAGCTGTCCAGGTAGTTTTTATCCCGTGCCTGTGTCAGCAGCAGTGCATAGTCGGCACGTTGCTGCCCGCTGAGTGTTTCGGGATGGGAGAGTTGATTTAGTAAATATAATGCACTGTCCGGATATATCTCCATATACTTTTCAGCTCTGTCAAAGATATCAGATGCCCCCTTTCGAGAGCAAGAATACAGTAAGATACAAACTATTAGATACCAGACAGATCGTAATTTCTTCATTTTCGCATTCCATATCTTTATCAGATTTTATCTACAAATAGGAGAAGTAGTTTGTAACAAACTAAGTAAATATCATCTCATCAAGCCTTCAAAGATACAAATATCTGCTTCAATAGCGTATGGGATAAAGGGCATTTATCATGTCGGGCACAAGCATTCATCTTGTTATGCACGGGCATTCATCCTGTTGAGCAAGGGCATTTCTCCTGCTAAGTACAAGAGTTCTTTAAAGGTTCACTATTGTGAGCCGATTTGTTCACTTCAATAAACTGATTTGTTCACGACTGTAAACAAACAGGCTCACAATAGTAAACCTCTGATAAACACATAGGTTTAACGGACAATACACAAGCATCTGTCGCATTGTCCCCTTAGCTTTTACACAACAAACACAAGGGAAAGAAAAGGCGGGAAGTGTGATTAGAAGCAATAGAACTCCAGGATGTGCTGGAGCAGTACATTGGGCACGCTTGGGTTGTGCTGCAATTCTACCTTTTTCATGTTATAAAGCTGTCCCAGGAGGGCTGCCGATTGTTTCTCGCAGATACGGGTATCGTGCACTTGCTCCATCCAGTAGACGGTTTCTCCCCAAACATCGGCAGAAAAGACAGACAGGACATCTGTGGAGACGGTGCCTTTTTCGAGCCGATGAAACGCATCTGCCAGGAAGGACAGGATGCCGGACATCATCTGTTTGCTACGGGAACGAAAATGCGAATGGTCGTTGCGGAAACGCAACAGGAAATAATAACCTAACCATAAGTAAGCGGAGAAAACATCCAAAGGAGACTTTTCAATCTTCTTCCAATAGGCGTTCAGAGCGACATCAATATCTGCCAGCACAGCATCCGTATCGCCATTTATATAGAACTTCTGGGCAAGGCACTCCATGGCGCAGCCCCATTTGGCCATGTCCACACCATTCTGGGCATCTATCAGCAAACGGGCATCTTCCAGCATTCGAGATGCTTTTGCCGCACAACCCGGATCATCGTAGAGCCGATACTGGCGAAATAATAGTAGCGATTGGCATAAAAGCTCATCCAAAGAGTATGCCGTGTTTTCCATAGTCAATGTATAATGAGTCTATTGAGATAGCAAAAATACAGAAGATAAAGATAATTTCAAATAAAAAAAGGGGAAGAATTCCGCGGTAGCGGCATCTTCCCCTTTGGGTTCAGGCAATATTTTTACAGTCAGCCTCTATCCTACCGTTTCTTGATAGGTATGTAGGTGACGTCGTCCAGCACATTCTTGTAGGCGGGACGGATGATGCGCTTGCCTTCAAAGTTCAGTTCCTCGTTGCGGTGGGCACACCAACCCACGATGCGCGCCATGGCAAAGAGCGGAGTGAAGATTTCCTGCGGCAGCCCGATCAGTTCATAGACAAAGCCGGAATAGAAATCTATATTGCTCGAAACGGTCTTGCCGTTGTTCTTCACACGACCGAAGGTAGCGATGGCGCGTTCTTCCAAGAGTTCGAGGAAGGCAAATTCGCGTTCCTTTCCTTTCTCGCGTGCCAGGTCGCGGGCGAGTTCTTTCAGAAGCACGGCGCGGGGGTCGGAAATGGTGTATACGGCATGGCCGATACCGTAAATCAAACCGGTCTTGTTGTAGACTTCCTTGTTTAGCATGCGGGTGAAGTAGGTGTCTATTTCGTCTACGTTTGTCCAGTCGCGGATGTTCTCTTGCAGGTGATGGAACATATCCGCCACTTGTATGTTGGCTCCGCCGTGGAGCGGGCCTTTCAGCGAACCGATGCCGGCGGCGATGGACGAGTAGGTGTCGGTGCCGGTAGACGAAGTGACGCGGACGGTGAAGGTGGAGTTGTTACCACCGCCGTGTTCCGCCTGGAGCACCAAGAGCAGGTCGAGGGTACGGGCATCCAGTTCGGTATAATCCTTCTTGAGCATATAGAGGAAGTTCTCGGCAATGGAAAGATTCTCCTGCGGATGGCGGATGTGCAGCGAACGGCCGTGAGTGGCATGGCGGAGCATGTTGTAGGCGTAGGCGATGATGGTGGGGAACTGGGAGATCAGTTCGATGCTCTGGCGCATCAGGTTGTCGCGAGAGGTGTCGTCGGCATTGGGGTCGAAGCGGTACATCTCGAGTACACTGCGTGCCAGGATGTTCATGATGTTGTTTCCTTCCAGTTCGATGATGTTCATTTTGGTCTTTTGTTCCAGCGGCATATTGTCGTTGACCAACTCGCGGAAAGAAGCAAGTTCTTCCTTGTCGGGCAGACGGCCGGAGAGCAGCAGGTAGGCCACTTCTTCAAAGCCGAAACGCTTCTCCTTGATAATGGCGTGCGCCAGGTCTTCCAGGTCGTATCCGCGATAGAACAGTTTGCCGGGAATCGGCTTCAGACCGCCGCCGGGGATGCGTTCGTAGCCTACTACATTACCGATCTTGGTCAGTCCTACCAATACTCCCGTTCCGTCTTCATTACGCAGACCGCGCTTCACATCAAACTTCTTGAACAGTTCGTTTTCAATCCGGGTGGCTTCTTTCAGGTCCTCGGACAGCTTGTAAATCAAATACTCCTTCTTCATAATTCGTTCGTTTTAATCGTTATTCTTACTTTTCTATTCTTCCTACAATCTCGCCGGTGAAGGCGGAAGTGGAGAGAGAGACGCCGCCGGGCATGAAACGGGCGAGGTCGGCGGTGGCGCGGGCTTCGGTGAAGCTGTTTTCCAGGGCTTTTTCTATCAGCGTTGCCGCTTCCGTCCAGCCGAAGTGCTGGAGCATCATTACGGCGGAGAGGATGATAGAACAAGGGTTCACAATGTCTTTTCCGGCAATGTTGGGGGCAGTGCCGTGGGTAGCCTCGAAGATGGCGTGCCCCGTATTGTAGTTGATATTGGCACCGGGGGCGATGCCGATACCGCCTACCATGGCAGCCAACTGGTCGGAGATATAATCGCCGTTCAGGTTCAGCGTGGCAATGACGGAATACTCTTCGGGAATGAGCAGCGTGTTTTGCAGGAAGGCGTCGGCAATGCAGTCTTTAATCGTCAGGCGGCCGTCGGCAATCTCCTTGCCGAATTCGCGTTGCGCCAACTCATAGCCCCACTTCTTGAAGCCGCCTTCGGTGAACTTCATGATGTTTCCCTTGTGTACCAGTGTCACCGAAGGCAAACCGTGGTCGAGCGCATACCGGCAAGCGGCAAGCACCAGGCGCTCCGTCCCCTCGCGGGAAACGGGCTTCACACCGAACGAAGAGGTTTCGGGGAAACGTACTTTCGTCACTCCCATTTCATCGTGCAGGAAGCGGTAGAACTTCACGGCTTCCGGTGTGCCTGCCTCCCACTCTATGCCGGCGTAGATGTCTTCCGTGTTCTCGCGGAACACGCACATATTCACTTTCTGCGGTTCCCTTACCGGAGAAACCACGCCCTTGTACCAGCGCACGGGGCGAAGGCAGACGTACAAATCAAGTGTCTGGCGCAGCGCCACGTTCAGCGAACGGATGCCGCCGCCGATGGGTGTGGTAAGCGGGCCTTTGATGCCGACTTTATACGTGCGGAAAGCTTCCATCGTTTCCTCCGGCAGCCAGGAACCCGTTTCGTTGAAAGCGCGTTCGCCTGCCAGCACTTCTTTCCATTCTATACTTCGTTCGCCCTGATAGGCTTTGTTGAGGGCTGCATTCACCACTGCCTGCATGGAAGGAGTGACTTCCGCTCCTACTCCATCACCTGTAATAAAAGGTACGGTAATTCTTTCCATATTCTATCGTGCATTAAGTGCAGAGCCGGCACGGAACCAGCCTATCTGCTGTTCATTATAAGTATGTTGTGCCTCGAAACTCTCACGGGTGCCGTCTTCGTGATGAAGAACCACCTTCAGGTTACGCCCCGGGGCAAAGTCTTTCAGTCCGATGACGGAGAGCAGGTCATGCTCCCGGATTTTGTCGTAATCGGCCTTGTCGACAAAGGTCAATGCCAGCATACCTTGCTTCTTCAGGTTCGTTTCGTGGATGCGGGCAAAGCTCTTTGCCAGGATAACGCGCACGTTCAGGAAGCGGGGCTCCATAGCGGCATGTTCGCGGCTGGAACCTTCGCCGTAGTTCTCTTCGGCTACAACGATGGAAGGGATTCCTTCGGATTTATACAGTTTGGCGGTACCCGATACCGTGCCGTAGGTGTTGGTAGAGCGGTTCCATACTTTATTCGTTTCACCGTTGAAGGCGTTGACGGCGCCCATCAGCATATTATCCGAGATGTTTTCCAGATGTCCACGGAAGCGAAGCCACGGGCCTGCCATCGAGATGTGGTCGGTGGTGCACTTGCCCTGCGTCTTTATCAACAGGGGCATGTTCAGAAGATCCGTTCCATCCCAGGCAGGGAAAGGGGTAAGCAGTTGCAGGCGTTGCGAATGCGGGTCTACCGTAATGTCTTTCTTGGAAGAAGCCGGTGCGATATAGCCCTCATCTCCTGCGGCAAAGCCCTGCGGGGGCAGCTCTTCACCGACGGGTTCGGAGAGCATCACTTGCTCGCCACGGCTGTTTGTCAGGGTATCTTTCAACGGGTTGAAGCACAAATCGCCGGCAATGGTCAGCGCCATGGTCAGTTCGGGCGAAGCGACAAAAGCGTAGGTATTGGGATTGCCGTCGGCACGTTTGGCAAAGTTACGGTTGAAAGAGGTTACAATGGAATTCTTGCGGGTAGGGTCGTCCGTCTCGCGTTTCCACTGACCGATGCAGGGGCCGCAGGCATTCGCCATGATGGTGGCGCCTATCTTCTCGAAGGTTTCTATCATGCCGTCGCGTTCGGCAGTGGCGCGTATCCGTTCGGAACCGGGGTTGACAATCAGAGGGGCGGCAACCTGCAAATGCTTTTCATCGACCTGGCGTGCCAGCGAAACAGCGCGGCTCAAATCCTGGTAGGAAGAGTTGGTGCAAGAACCTATCAGGCCGACTTCCATCTTGCGGGGATAATCGTTTTGCAATACTTTCGCAGCAAACCCGGAAATAGGGGTGGCAGCATCCGGAGTGAACGGACCGTTTATATAAGGCTCTAAGTCAGAAAGGTTTATTTCGATGACACGGTCATAGTATCTCTCCGGATCTGCCATTACCTCGTCGTCGGCACGAAGACCGGCAGCCACAGAGGTAGCCAGTTCTGCCACGTCTTCGCGTCCGGTTGCCTTCAGATAGACAGCCATGCGTTCGTCGTAGGGGAAGAGTGAGGTGGTGGCGCCAACCTCTGCTCCCATGTTGCAGATGGTTGCTTTGCCGGTGGCAGAAAGTGAGGCGGTTCCGGGGCCGAAGTATTCGATAATGGCGTTCGTCCCGCCTTTTACGGTGAGAATACCCGCCAGCTTCAGGATGACATCTTTGGGGGCTGCCCAGCCGTTCAGCTTGCCGGTCAGGTGCACACCTATCAGCCGGGGCATCTTCAGTTCCCATTCCATACCGGTCATTACATCTACTGCATCGGCACCTCCCACGCCGATGGCCACCATTCCCAATCCGCCGGCATTGGGGGTATGGGAGTCCGTACCCACCATCATACCGCCCGGAAAAGCATAGTTCTCCAATACTACCTGGTGGATGATGCCTGCACCCGGTTGCCAGAAACCGATGCCGTAGCGGGAAGAGACATCGCGGAGAAAGTCGTAAACTTCCTCATTGGTCTTTGTGGCGGTTGCGATGTCTGTCTTCGCTCCCTTATAAGCCTGAATCAAATGGTCGCAATGTACCGTCGAAGGGACTGCCACCTGCTCCCGTCCCGCATTCATGAATTGCAGCAAAGCCATCTGCGCCGTCGCATCCTGCATTGCTACACGATCGGGGCGAAAGTTTACATAATCCTCTCCCCTTTTATAGTCCTTCACTTCACCCTCATTATATAAATGAGCATACAAAATCTTCTCTGCCAATGTCAGCGGACGATGGAGTGCCTTGCGGATGTGCTCTATCTTTCCGGCATAAGCAGCGTAAAACGCTTTCAGCATCAATAAATCATAAGTCATAACCACGTGTGTTTAATATTCATATTTGTAAAGATTACAATTTAATATAATAAACAAGCAAAACGGATGAAAGGTTTAACAAAATAAAGCATTTCTTCTGCCAAACGCGAAGATTTATTACCTTTGCAGACATGAAAGAAGAAGATTCAAACAGTCCCGTCCTGCATCTCCAACGACAACAACTACTGCTGCGTATGGAATACGAGCACGAAAAAGAGGAGTTCAAGCGGCAAACGGAGAATATGGGTGTAGCCCGAAAGGTAAAACGCGGACTATGCTGGTATCCTGCCACGCCGGGACGAAGTTACTATAACTCCTTGAATCAATTGGTAATAGAAGTAACACGTGCCGAAAATACGGATATAGAACACAACTTTGAGTTCGGCCGTCCCGCCTGCTTCTTCCGCCAGTCCGCCGACGGGAAGATTACTTATATGAACTTCATCGCGACCGTCAGCTATGCCGACGAAGCACGGATGGTATTGGTAATGCCCGGTGCGGGCGCCATCATGGAAGTACAGGGAGCAGACAACCTCGGCGTGCAGCTTTATTTCGATGAAACTTCTTACCGCACCATGTTCGAGGCACTGGAAGATGTGCTTCGTGCCAAAGGCAACCGCCTCGCCGAACTGAAAGATATACTGCTGGGAACAGCGAAAGCCGGCTCCCGCGAACTCTACCCCGTACGCTTTCCCTGGCTGAACTCCACGCAGGAGACTGCCGTGAACAAAGTGCTGTGCACCCGCGACGTGTCCATCGTGCATGGCCCGCCGGGCACCGGAAAGACCACCACGCTGGTAGAAGCCATCTACGAAACCCTGCACCGCGAACCGCAAGTGCTGG
>CAJKXC010000045.1 GCA_905203765.1 uncultured Bacteroides sp. | reverse complement strand
AAAGGGGAATAAAATAGTCAATCAATTTAACCATATTTAGCAGTAAGAGGTTAAAGACAAACATTCATAAAGAATTTAATATGGAAAAGAAAGACTTAAAACCGGCCGGTGTATTTCATTATTTTGAAGAAATCTGCCAAGTGCCACGCCCTTCCAAAAAGGAAGAAAAGATTATCGCTTACTTAAAAGCATTCGGAGAAAAACATAAGTTGGAAACCAAAGTAGATAAAATCGGAAACGTTCTGATAAAAAAGCCTGCCACTCCGGGCATGGAAAACCGTAAAACGGTCGTATTGCAATCGCACGTAGATATGGTGTGCGAAAAGAACAATGACGTGAAGCACGACTTCCTTACCGACCCCATCGAAACAGAGATAGACGGCGAATGGCTGAAAGCCAAAGGTACCACGCTGGGTGCAGACAACGGCATCGGCGTTGCCACCGAACTCGCCATTCTTACCGACGACAGCATTGAGCACGGCCCCATCGAGTGCCTGTTCACCGTGGACGAGGAAACCGGACTGACCGGCGCCTTCGCTTTGGAAGAAGGATTCATGAGCGGAGACATCCTGCTAAACC
Organism: uncultured Bacteroides sp.; assembly: GCA_905203765.1. Taxonomy (GTDB): domain Bacteria; phylum Bacteroidota; class Bacteroidia; order Bacteroidales; family Bacteroidaceae; genus Bacteroides. The sequence continues at coordinate 19,595 of CAJKXC010000045.1, read as the reverse complement.
TCGACTCGGAAGATGAAGGCGAAATCTTCATCGGCTGTGCAGGTGGAGTAGACTCTGTAGCTGAGTTTACCTATAAAGAGGTAGACGTACCTGCCGGATATTACTTCTGTAACGTGATGGTGAAAGGCTTGAGAGGCGGACACTCCGGTGGCGACATTCATATAGGACGCGGTAATGCCAACAAATTATTGACCCGTTTCCTGAGCCAGACAGCCCGTAAGTATGATATGTATCTCTGCGAAATAGCCGGCGGCAACCTGCGCAACGCCATCGCCCGCGAAGCCCATGCAGTAATTGCCATCCCCGATGCCGACAAACATGCCTTACGTACCGATCTGAATGTATTTGCAGCAGAAGTAGAAGCTGAATATGCCATCATCGAACCCGACTTGCAATTCATGCTCGAATCGGAAAACGCCCGTCCCAAAGCAATAGACAGAGATACTGCCAAACGACTGCTACAAGTCATCTACGCCACACCGCACGGAGTATATGCCATGAGCCACGACATTCCGGGCCTGGTAGAGACTTCCAATAACTTGGCTTCCGTAAAGATGCTGCCGGATCACATCATCCGTATCGAAACCAGCCAGCGCAGTTCTGTTGCATCTTCCAAGCAGGACATAGCCAATATGGTACGTACTGTCTTTGAAATGGGCGGGGCTAAAGTTACCTTTGGCGACGGATATCCCGGATGGAAGCCCAACCCGCATTCGGAGATACTGGAAGTAGCCGTCGAGTCGTACAAGCGCCTCTTTGGTGTGGATGCAAAGGTAAAAGCTATCCATGCAGGTTTGGAGTGCGGATTGTTCCTCGACAAATATCCCACATTGGATATGATTTCCTTCGGCCCTACCCTGCAAGGCGTGCATTCTCCCGACGAACGGATGCTGATTCCTACCGTCGATAAATTCTGGAAACACTTGCTGGATATCCTGAAGCACATTCCGGAAAAGAAGTAATTCGTAATTAGTAATGCGAATTAAAACCTTGTTGATATACCTTCTTTTTCTCTGCCCGTACTTCCATTTGTACGGGCAGGAGAAGAAGGATACACTTACCTTCCGTGTGATGAGCTACAATGTCGAGAATCTGTTCGACTGCCGGCACGATACCCTAAAGAACGATTACGAATTCCTGCCCGATGCCGTGCGGCATTGGAACTATCCCAAGTACAGAAAGAAGCTGGACGATATTGCCCGCGTCATCACCGCCGTCGGCGAGTGGGCGCCGCCTGCACTCGTTGCGTTGTGCGAAGTCGAAAACGACAGCGTCATGCGCGACCTTACCCGCTACTCCGCCCTGCGCGAAGCAGGCTATCGCTATGTCATAACCCAATCGCCCGACGAGCGCGGCATCGATGTAGCCTTGCTCTATCAGCGCGGTTTCTTTATGCCAGTTGCCTGCCAAAGTCTTCCGGTGGATAAGCCCCGCAAAGACAGCCGCCCTACGCGTGACATTCTCCACGTCAGCGGATTGCTGATGAACAGAGATACACTGGATGTATTCGTTGCCCATTTCCCATCCCGGTCGGGCGGTGCCAAAGAATCCGAACCCTATCGGCTGCTGGCTGCAAAGAAGGTGAGAATGGCGACAGACAGTATTTTCCTGATACGGCAACACCCGCAAATCATTCTTTTAGGAGACTTCAACGACTACCCCGACAATAAGTCCGTGCGGCAGGTCCTGGCGGCTGAAGCGCCTTCCGCCTCACCGGATTCCTTGCAGGCACATAAGCTCTACCACCTTCTCGCGGGTAAGGCGGCCACCCGCAAGCACTTCGGCAGCTACAAATACCAGGGAGAATGGGGATTACTGGATCATATCATCGTATCGGGCACCCTTCTGCTGAAAGACTCCCCGCTCCATACCGATGAAACAAAGGCAGACGTGTTCAGCCTTCCGTTTCTCCTGACAAAAGACACCAAATACTACGGCAAGCAACCCTTCCGTACCTATTACGGCATGAAGTACCAAGGCGGATACAGTGACCACCTGCCTGTATATGCCGAGTTCAGGCTACTCTATTAATTGGAATACTGATACAGTTTCAAGTCGAACTTCTGCACCATCACCAGCAGATGGTCGAAGATATCGGACTGGATGCGCTCATATTCTTTCCAAACCTTGTTGCGCGAGAAGAAGTAAACCTGAATAGGCACTCCGTAAGTGGTCGGTTCCTTCTGACTGATAATCAAATCCATATTCTGGTTCACCACCGGAAGACTGCACAGATAGCGTTCGATATAGATGCGATAAAGTTGTGCATTGGTAGGCACTTCCCCTTCCGCAGGCTTATAATCTGCCATCAGGGGAACTTCCTTGCGAATCGTATCCAGCATCTCCGGCGTGCAGAACTTCAGCGTGGTCATATCCAGGTAGATATTCTTATCCACCCGGCGCCCGCCGCTCTCCTGCATACCGCGCCAATTCTGGAAAGAATTATTCACAAGCGTATAGGGCGGCACGGTCGAAATCGTTTCGTCCCAGTTGCGTATCTTCACCGTATTCAGCGTAATCTCTTCCACCGTACCGTTGGCAACGCCATTGGGCAGGGCTATCCAGTCTCCGATGCGCAGCATATCATTGGCAGAGAGCTGCACCCCAGCCACAAATCCCAGAATCGTATCCTTGAACACCAACATCAACACCGCTGCCGAAGCGCCCAGTCCGGCAAACAGCGTCATAGGCGACTTGCCCAGCAGCACAGAAATGATAACAATGATACCGACAAAGAACAGCAACACCTGAAGCACCTGCACAAAACCCTTCATCGGACGGTTCTTCTGCTTGCCCTTCGAATTATACACATCGAACATTACCAAAAGTACGCCGTTGATTGTAAATAACACCGCCGCAATAATATAAACCATGCACACCTTTTGCGAAAAGTCCAGCATCTCTTTTCCACGTACAAAAGCGAATGGAAGCAAGAAGTAAATCAATATTCCGGGCAGGATATGTATCAGGTGATGCACTACCTTGCGCTTCATCAGTAACGTATTCCACCGGTGCGGAGAGCGCCTCGTGTAATGCTTCATGCCGCCGACAAATATCGCCTGGCACAAATAATCAAGCCCTATTGACAGTCCCACCATCAACAGAGCAATAATAGATTCATCAAACATATCAGCAAACTTCGGGTCTACTCCCCAACCTATCAGGATCTTGTTCATCCATCCGCCTAAACTCATCATAAACTTTATTTTGCAGGTTCTTTATCTATAATAACAATCCAAAGATAGAGATGTTTTCGTCTTTAGCTGCAAACAAGTACATACCCTTTCTTCATCAACGACTCAATCTTTACGGTTGGGTCGTTTTTTAATGCCTTCCGCAGATAGGTTATCTGCACATTCAGGGCAAGGGAATTAGCATAGGAGATACTGCCCCATACGGTTTCCAGCAAGCGGTCGCGGGCGACTGAGGCGTTTTTGTTCAGGACAAGCAGACGGAGTATTTCGGCTTGGCGGGAAGTAATCAGGACTTTGCTGTTCCCTGTGCGGATTTCGTTGGTGCTGTAGTTAAAGACGGAATTACCGAAGGAGTAAGTTTCTTCTTCTACGACTTCGGAGAGTTGCAAAGCAAAACGGTCGCGGATGCGGGCAATCAGTTCTTCGGGATAGAAAGGCTTGGCAAGATAATCGTTGGCACGGAGCTGAAAGCCTTGAAGACGGTCGGCTTTGTCGCTGCGGTCGGAGAGGAAGAAAATGAGGACGTGCTTGTCCGCTTCCCGGATGCGTTCGGCTACTTCAAAGCCGTTCAGACCGGGCATGTTAATGTCGAGCAGGACGAGGTCGGGCTTGACAAGGGGGAATTGTTCAAGGGCAATCGCACCGTTTCCGGCATAGGTTACCTCGTAGCCTTCTTTTTCGAGAAAGCGTTTCAGAAGCATGGAGTACTTCAGGTCATCGTCGGCGAAAAGGATCTTTAGGGGGAACATCTTGGGGAATTAAAAATTAAAAATTAGAGCGAGGCTATTGGGGGATATGGATTTCGAGAGTGGTGCCTTTGCCGGGCTGGCTCGTCAGAAAGACATCGCCGCGATGGGCTTCGACCAGTAGCTTGACGTAGCTCAGGCCCAGGCCGATGCCGGGAAGGGAACGGTCGGGCAGGTTGCTGCTGCGATAGAACTTATCGAATACGCGGGCTTGCTCGGAGACGGGGATGCCGATGCCGTTGTCGGAGACTTTGAGAGTCAGTTGACGGTCGTGCAGAAGGCAGGTTATCAAGATATGGACAGAGGGACCGGAGTATTTCACGGCATTCTCTATCAAGTTGCTGATGATATTGGCTATGTGTACGGGGTCGGCGGTGACGAGGAGAGGGTCGGCAAGGCGGGTTTCAAAAGTAACTTGCTTGCCTTCGGGGGCGTGTTGCAGGCGGATCAGTTTCTCCACTACGGGCTTCAGGTCGAAGGTGGCGAGGGAGAGTTGGGTTTGTTCGTCGTCGGCACGAGTCATGTCGCGCAGCTTTTGCAGATAGGCAGAAAGGTTGTCAAGTTCGGAGATGGAGTCGCGCACGACCTCATCCATCGCCTGTTCGTCGGTGCGCATGGTCTTGTCATTCAGAAAAGAAACACACATTTTCAGGGCTTGCACGGGGCGCTTCAGTTCGTGTATCATGGTGTTGACAAAGCCTTTGCGCAGCTCGTCAATGCGGCGTTGCTTCAGGATGGTTTTTATTTGAAACCACAGGCAGACAGCCAGCAAGAGTATCAGGAACAGGCTGCCGAGAAGCTGCCAACCCATACGCAACAGTAGGGTATGGGGCATCACCTGCACATCGACCTGCACCAACTGGCGCTTCATGGGGTTATAAGGATAAACCACGCGGACGGTGGGGTGCAGGCGGCTGCCTACCCGTTCGGCGGTTTCTGTCCACTGATAGAGCGTGTCCTCGGGCGCAGTCAGCAAGGTACGGAAGGTCATGCCGCCGAGCGTGGTGGAAAGTACCGAGTCGAAGCGCTGCAAGGTGAATGGGACATCGACCTGCAAAAGGTACGCCGCCATGGCATGACTGAAACTCATGTCCAGCATAAACCTGTTTTGGTCGCGTATCACGATGGTATCCAGATAGGCAATGCTGTCCTTCCCCACTCCGGGGAGTGGAGTGCCGGCGTCGACGGCTTCCTTCAGTTTGCCGGCGGCATCGTCCGTCACGGAACCGACGATATAAATGCGCGTGCAGTGCTCCTCGGGCAGGGACACCGAGTCCTGCTTGCTCATCTCCACATTGATGCTCGACCGGAAGAAGGGGCTATTCGATGTGCCGAACACCTTCTTAGGTTGCTTCTGCCGGATGGAATCGTTCAGCGCCACAGCTTCCATCACCCGCTGGCGTATCTCGCCGACGTATTCCTCGTTCTTATACTGATACTGATTCCACAACCAGTAGCCCTGCCCTGCCGTAAGCAGCAGCATGGATAGCAGCGACAATGCCCATACAATTTTGATTCTTCGTTCCATCCCGTCTCGCATTCGTTTCGATGCAGGCAAAGGTAGTCCTTTCCCGGAATCAGCGGTACGCGCGAGGCGGATATTTTTGTGCGGAGTAATATTTCAGTAATAACTTTCGGGCGCAGGGAAGGGGGAATCGGGGTAGATTTGCGGTGAAGTAAATCATTTGTTTCACCACAGAGGACACGGAGTCTCACAGAGGAAAAGAACAAAACGCAGATTAACGCGGATTAACGCAAAGAGAAAGATGTAAATAATCTGTGTGAATCTGCGTCAATCTGCGTTTCTATCAAAAACTCTGTGAGACTCTGTGTCCTCTGTGGTGAACTCCTAAAACGAAAAGAAAATGAAAAAGAGATTCTCCCTCACCGCATTGCTGGCGCTCACAGCGCTGGCGATGCAAGCACAAATCAACGTCAGCATGGGCAAGACCTTCCGCAAGGACACCATCGACCAGGTAGTATACAGGATGCAATACGAAGTGGACGGCTGCATAGACACGCTAAAGAAAGAGCGCTTCCAGGAAACCATGATGCTGGAAGTAGGCAAGCGGTGCTCCCAATTCTACAGCTACACCAAGTACGTAGCCGATTCGGTATTTGCCGCCGACATTGCCAACAACGTTTCGCGCGAAGTGATGATAGAACACAGCAAGCAGTTCGGGCGAAGCAGGCTGAACGAACAGACCTACAAAAGGTTTCCGGCAGGACGCGTCACCACCCTCGACGAGATAGCCGGAGACATCAACCGCCTGCGCTGCGAAGAAATGGAAGAACGTCCGGCATGGACGCTGACCACGGACACCGCCACCATCCTTTCATACGTCTGCACCCGCGCCCAATGCCAATTCAAAGGAAGGGAATGGACTGCCTGGTTCACCCCCGACATCCCTTCCAGCGAGGGACCGTGGAAACTCTTCGGGCTGCCGGGACTGATATTGAAAGCCGCAGACAGCGAAGGGCATTACTCCTTCCTCTGCACCGGCATAGAGCAATGCCACACCTACCGCCCCCTACTCTTCAACGGCAAGGACTACGAACCGGTGAACCGCCGGGCCTACAACAAAATCCACGAGCGGTATTATGCCGACCCGGTAGGCTTCATCACAAGCAACGCCCCCAACGTCACCATTACCATGAGCGACGACCAGGGCAATAAAGTGAAAAACCCGAAGAACGTGCCCTATAACCCGCTGGAACGGGAGAAATTCTAACATCTTATGACAAGAAGAACCATCTCACTGCTTCTGATATTCCTGCTGGGCACAATAATCGCCAAAGCCCAAACCCTGAGCGGCACAGTAACCGACACCGAAAGCCGCCAGCCGCTTGAAGGGGTAATGATAAGCCTGCTGCGCCAGGGCATGACGATAGACTATGCACTGACCGATGCCCACGGCCGCTACTCCCTGCCCTGGAAGCATAGCGGCACGTTGCAGGTGTCCGCTTCCCTGCTGGGCTACCGCAGGGAAGTGCGCGACGTCCGCCAGGCAGGACGGCTGGACTTTGCTTTGCAGCCGGAAGCCATTGTGCTGAAAGAGGTGGTGATACGCCCCGGACGCATCAACACGCGGAAAGATACCGTCCGGTACGACCTGGCACAGTTCGCTTCGTCCAAAGACATACATATCAAAGACGTGCTCAGACGTCTGCCCGGAGTGGACGTAGAAGAGAACGGACAAGTGAAATACAAAGGAAAAGCCATCGACCACTATTTTGTAGAAGGCATGGACGTCACCGGCGGACGCTACAACCAAATCAACAACAACCTCGACGCCCGCGCGGTGAAGTCGGCGGAAATCATGGAGAACTACCAGTCGGTAAAAGCCCTGAAAGGCAAAATCAGCTCCGACGAAGTGGCACTGAACCTGAAACTCGACCCGAAAGCCCGCGACCAATGGATAGTAAACGGCACCCTGGGAGCCGGCGCGGGCGACGAGTTCCTATGGGACGCCGCCGCCAACGCCCTGCAACTGGGCAAGGGCAACCAAAGCGTCTACAACTACAAGACGAACAATGCCGGCCGGGACCTCAGCCGCGAGCAAAGCGTACTGATAAACAACACCTCGCAAGAACTCCCCCTCTCCCACTTCCTCACCCAGCCGGGCATCAGCGCCCCGCTTGACAAGGAACGGCTCCTCTTCAACCGGACGCATACCCTGAACGGCAACCGGATGTACAAGTGGAACGACGAACGTTCCCTGCGCCTGCAAGCCGGATATACCCACGACCGCATCGGCCAGCAACGCGGAAACACGCAGACGTATTACCAGCCGGACGACACCCTGACCCTGGAAGAATCCTACCACTACCGCCTGCTCACCGATGCCGCCCACGCCGAAGCACACTACGAAGACAACAACGCCCGCCACTACCTGGCAAACCGTTTCCTTGTGGAGAGCGAAATCAGCCGGGGCGTTTCCCGCGAGTTGCAACAAACCATCCGCACCTCGCAACTGACGGCAAAAAACTTCTTCAATCTTATCCGCAACGGAGAACACGCCACCTGGGAGTTCAACTCCGCCACGCAGTATGCGTATGTACCTTCCTCACTGTCGCTCTCCGACGGCAAAAGCCGGTTCCGGCAACAGAACCTTTACAGCAACAACAAAGCCAGTTACCTGAGAAAGCGGAACGGATTCACCCGCCAATACACCGCCGGCGCACAAGGCGAGTGGGCAGCGGTGAAGTACCGTTCTCCGGCAGACGAAGCCCCTCATCCCCTATCGGACGAAACCTTCGATGCATCCAACTTCTCCCTCTACCTCTCCCCCTACTTCCAGCTGGAACGGGACAAATGGCTGGCAAGCATCACCCTGCCCCTGAACTTCAAGCGCTACTTTGCCCGTCAGCGGTCTTTCGTGTTCTTCAACCCCACGCTCTACCTGCGCTACCAGCTCGATTATCACTGGCGCTTCTCCCTCTACGGCAGTCTGAACCGTTCGGCAGGAGACATCACCGACCTGTGCCCTTTCAATTACCGGACGGATTATCGCACGTGGCAGAACGCAAGCGGACTGTTCCCCGTCAGCACCCGCCAACTCTACAACCTCTACGGAGAATACAAGAACACAGTACAGGAGTTCTTCGTCACCGCCACCCTTTCCTACCAGCGCACGCACTACAACACCCTGACCGAACAGAGCATCTCCGAAAACACCATCGCCTACACCCGCCGCGAGCGTGCCAACCACACCGGGAACTGGTCACTGCTCAGCACCCTATCCAAAGGTTTCTTCGACTGGAACCTGAAAACATCCCTCAACCTGCAACTGAGCCGCAGCACCGGGCAGCAACTGAGCGGCGGGCTGCAAAAGTATCGCTATGATTATCTGAAAGTAGAGCCTAAATTCATCTGGTCGCCCGCCCCCGCCTTCGAAGCCGAATACCATGCCACCATCGGTTACGGCGGCAGCAAGATAGGCACCGGCACGCACCTCACCCCGCTGCTCGACGTCGTTCAGCGCCTGCACCTCACCCTCAATATCGGGCGCATCGACCTTCGCCTCTCCGGCGAACATTACCGGAACGACCTGGACAGCGACACGCATCTCAACACCCTGTTTGCCGATGCATCGCTCACTTATAAGACAAAGAAATGGCGGCTGGAAACCAGCCTTAACAACCTGTTCAATAAGAAGGAGTACGCCTACACACTCTACTCCGCCACGCAGAGCAGCACTTCATGGCTGAATATACGTCCACGGGAAGCGATGGTAAAAGCGAGTTATCAATTTTAGGACGCCTCTATCCCCGCATAGACCAGCATCCCCACTATCGTCAGCATTCCTACCAGTATCGGGGCATTGATATGCTCCACGCGCTCGGCATGCTTATGCCCGCTGACTTTTACGAACAAGCGGTAAATCAGGTAAGCTCCCGTCAGCCCGACGAGTGTACCTACCAGCAAATCGCCCGGATAATGAACACCAAGATATACTCGCGAGTAGCAAGTAAGCAGTGCCCATGCCATCATAAAGAGCGTGAGCCACCGCTTGCGGAAGAGGAAGAAGATGAAGAATGCCAGCCCGAAAGAATTGGCGGCATGGCACGATGGAAAGCCGAAACGCCCGCCACGACGGCCGTTGACAATGTGAACCATTTCCGAAAGGGGGTTATTGAGATTGGACGGGCGCAAGCGCTCTACATAAGGACGTATCAACGTGGCGCATACCTGGTCGGCAAAAGTAATGGTCAGCGCCAGCCCTATCATGCAGAGAAGCGTCACCTTCCAATGAAAATTGCGCAACATCACATACCAGATGGCGGCATACATCGGAATCCATACCCATTTGCCACTGTATGTACTCATAAAGTAGTCAAAGAATGTACTGTGCATCCGGTTGATGGAAAGAAAAATGTCCGTATCTATCTCTATTATCCCGTTCAGGACTTCCATAAACAATTCCATATCTTATCTTTTAGCAATATCGTCGTATAACTTCTGCAGATAGGCTTCTCCTAACGGCAGGTTTGTCCCCTTTGCCGTTCCTTCATCCACTACCACAGCCCCTGCCTGGCAGTTGTATATCACCTGGTTATCCGCCGTCACCATACCGAAAGCATCGGGAACGGTAAAGAATGCAAAGTGGGGAGAATCGGGATTCATCATATCTTTCGAGAATGTAAATTCATCGTGAGGCAACGCCAACTGAGCCAACAGCGTAGCGGCAATGTCGTGCTGGGAACCATATACATCGATGCGCCTCGGTTCACGGACGGCGCCGCCTATCATCAGCAGAGGTATCTGATAGCGCTCTACGGAAAGGTTATCGATATGTTCGGGATAAGCTCCCAAATGGTCGGGCACCAGTACGATGACGGTATTCTTCCACTGCGGCAATTCGCGGAACTGCTGCACAAAAGCATTCACACAACTGTCCGTGTAGGCAAAAGCATTCAGGCGGTCGTTCGCCAGGCGACGGTAAGGAACCTCGAAAGGCTCGTGACTGCTGGAAGTCTGCAACACACGGAAGTGGGGAGCATCCTTGCCATCCGTACTGTTTGCGGCAGCTTCGGCTTTCAAGTCGTCCAGCAGCCTGTTGAATACAAGATGGTCGTGTACGCCCCATTTGCTCAAACGCTCCGTCACCGGGAAGTCCTGATCGGAAACAATATCCTCAATGCCGGACGATATCAGATAAGAGCGCATATTGGTAAAGTCGGCGTCACCGCCGTAATAGTATTTCGTGCTGTACCCCGCCTTCTTCAAACTACCGGCAATGGCGGGCAAGGACTGCGTTTTGCGCGGATACTTCATGATACTGGTGGTGGGCTGTGCCGGATATCCGCTCAGTATAGCCACCAGCCCACGGTCTGTACGGAAACTATTGGCATAGAAGTTCGTAAATAGTATGCCTTCCCGGCTCAAGCTGTCCAGATGGACTGCAATGTCAGGCTCACCGCCCAAAGCAGTCATCAGCCTGGAAGAGAAGCTCTCCATGATGATAAAGAGAACATTGGGACGCCGGGTAGTAAACAGCGTATGCAACGAATCGGCAGATTGCCGCAACGAGTCCGGTGCATCCGCCGCCCCGGCATTTCCTTTCAGGACAGCCGGATCGACCAGCTCCTTGAAAATGCGGACGGCCTCTTCAGCTTCCATAAAACGGTATTGGCTGCTGAAATCCTTTAGTTTGGAAAGAGACTCCATCAGGCTGAATACCGGATTGATAGCAGCATGGTTCAGCCGCTGGTCGGCACTGTAATATACCTTCCCCACATTCATGGTAGATACCGTAAACCCGCCGCGGATAGGAATAAACAGCAGCCCCGTCATCAGCAACAGGATGCCCGACATACGCAAGCGGCGGTAAGGCAACTTCATCCGCAACAACTGCTTCTTCTGCAACAAGACAGCATGGAAGATACCATAAAGAAGTGCCGCATAAACAGCCATAGCAACCACTGCCCCCGCCACTACCCAAAGACTGACACTCGCCACAGCATCTGTGGGAGAGGAAATGAAATAGAAAATCGGCGTGGTATCCAGACGGAAGCCCCAGAAATCATACAGTCCCAGGTCGACAATGAAAATGATGGAAAGCAGGATAGATATGAAGAGGTAATAGCTGCACCAGATGCGGTAAAGATGTTTGGAAAGTGTCCATGCGGAAGCGATGAAGAGAAAGCCTGGAATAACGGTCAGATAACCTGCCAACGACAAGTCCAGCGGTAAGCCGTGTAGAATAACTTCAAACCAATCTGCACACGAAGCATCGGGATACAATGAATGGTAGAACAACATAAAAAGCGGTTTCTGCAACGCAAATATGCAGACGAACAAGAAATATGTTTTAATGAATCCTATAAGCCTTTCTCTCATCAGTGTCTTTCTTATATACAATATAGAGCGCAAAAATAAATGTTTTTATTCTATTAATCGCTAACATTGTTCACTTTTTATGATGATAGACAGGCTTATAGGATATTTTAAGTTTATCCGTTCACGCGTTTGTAGTCCTCGAGAAACTTCTTTAAACCGGAATCGGTCAAAGGATGATTCAGCAAACCTTTGATGGCGGAAAGCGGGCAGGTGGCTACATCGGCACCTACTTCCAGGCACTGGATAATGTGCGCCGTGTGGCGGATAGAGGCCGCAAGCACCTGGGTGGTATATCCGTAGTAACGGTACATTTCCACAATCTTGCCCACCAGTGCAATGCCGTCTTCGCTGATGTCGTCGAGACGTCCCACAAACGGAGAGACATACGTCGCGCCGGCTTTGGCTGCCAGCAATGCCTGTCCTACGGAGAACACCAATGTACAGTTGGTACGGATGCCTTTGCCCGAAAAATATTTAATGGCTTTGATGCCCTCGGCAATGCAAGGCACCTTCACTACAATGTGCGGATTCAGGGCTGCCAGCTCCTCGCCTTCCTTGATCATGCCCTCATAGTCGGTGGCGATGACTTCGGCGCTGACGTCGCCCTGCACGATGTTACAGATATCAACATAGTGCTTACGCTGGTTTTCTACTCCCTTGATACCTTCTTTCGCCATGAGCGAAGGATTGGTGGTGACTCCGTCGAGGACGCCTAAATCATAGGCTTCCCGAATCTGGTCCAAGTTGGCTGTATCGATAAAGAATTTCATGATATAAACGGTTATAATTGTTGATATACAAATATAACGGTTTATATCATAAATAGTTCCCGGTAAATCCCTATTCTTTCAGCCCGGCAGGTCAGCGGTTGCGCTTCAGGAACAAGCGGTCGGTAATGGTGCCGGGCAGTTCGTGCTCATAATGGGTGACCATAATCATCGTCTTGTCCTGCCGGCGGCAGAAGGCTTCGATAATCTTTTTCACCCGGCGGCGGTTGTAGGTATCCAGCCCATGCAGCGGTTCGTCCAGTATCAGCAGTTCGGGGTCTTTGACGAAGGCGCGTGCCAGCAGGGCAAGGCGCTGTTCGCCGCTGGAAAGTTGCAGGAAGGGTTTGTCTTTCAGGGCGGCAATGCCGAAAATATCCATCCACCATTCGCATATCGACATCTGTCCGGCATGAGGGCGCTTGTACAGTCCGATGCTGTCGTGCAGTCCCGACGCCACAATCTCGATGGCGGGCAGGTTCTTCAGATAGGCGCGGTGCATCTCCGGGCTGACGTAACCGATGTGTTTCTTTATTTCCCAGATGCTCTCCCCCGTTCCGCGTTTCCGCCCGAAGAGGCTGATGTCGCAGGCGTATGACTGGGGATTGTCGGCACAGACCAGACTGAGCAAAGTGGATTTCCCGGCACCGTTCTCTCCGCTCAACGCCCATTTCTCTCCGCGCATCACCGTCCAGTCAAGGTCTTTCAGTATGGTGCGGTCGCCGTAGCGGATGCTTACCTTATTCAATTTCACCACTTCGTCCGAGGTGAAGTTGACGTTATCATAAGGCAGGTCGAGGATGCGTTGCTGCAACCCGTCCAGTGCGCCGGCTTCTTCCCGGATGCGGGCGGCATCCTGCGCACGGAATGCCTGCATATAGGCTTCGCGCTCCATCTTTCCGCCTACCCGCATCGCATCGACGGGCACTACGTGGGTGATGAACGAAGGTATATCGTCCAGCATGGAGAGTACGAGGACTATTTGCAGGGAACCCATCTGCGTCAGTTTCTCCAGAAGATTGAAGAGCAGTTCGCGTGTGGGGGCATCCAACCCGATGAAAGGATTGTCCATCACGAGGATACGGGGGGCGGTAAGCAGGGTTTTCGTCAACTGGAACTTGCGCAGTTCGCCGCTGGACAGGAGAATGATTTTCTTGTCGAGCAGCGGTTCGATGCGGAATAACTCGAAAAGCTGTTGCTGCAAGGCGGCGTCTTTCACTTCGCCCAACATTTCGCGCACTTCGGGAGCATCTTCCTGATCGTGCGCATTCCAGCGCTGCTGGTAGTAGTAGTTGGCATCTGCCGCGCCGTAAGTATCACGAAAGGCGATGTATTTGATGTTATCGTAAACTGTCTTTGTGGCGGATGAGGAGAAATCATAGGCCAGTTCCCCTTCACGTAAGGGATATTTGCCCGTAAGCATATCCACCAACAGGCTTTTCCCAGCTCCGTTAGGCCCTACAATCGCAATGTGTTCGCCTGCCAGGAAGTCGAGGGTTACGGGTTCCGCCAAACGAACAAGCGGGTTGCGTACTACGCCCCCCGCTATGTTTATAGTATGTTGTTGCACCATTTTTAAAGAACTTTGTTTAATAAACGGCGCAAAGATACAACAAATTGCTAATCATTAATCATTAATTACTGATATATTATCATTGCCGACTGTGCCGGAACCACCACTTCAGACCCGTAAAGCGTGCCCAAACCCTGCTCATTAATGAGTCCGTCCTTGCAGACTACGGTGTACTTGCCTTCGGGAACCGGGAGTTTGGCAAACTCCTTACGCGCATTCAGCACTACAATGATATTGCTCCACGCATCGCCGTTGGCATTGTCTTTCAGGCGGTAGGCTATGAGGTTACTGCCCTCTACCGGAAGGAATTCCAGATGCTTGCGCACCAGGTCTGCATTGCCCATGCGGAAGGCGGGGTGGTTCTTACGGAGTTGTATCAGACCTTTGTAATAAGCAAAGACATCGGCATGCTCCGTCTTACGCTTCCAGTCGATGGCATTGATGGAATCGGGGCTTTCAAAACTGTTGTGCACGCCTTTCTTGTCGCGCATCACCTCTTCACCGGCATAGATGAAGGGCACGCCCTGCGAAGTAAACACGGCTGTCTGCGCCAGTTTGTCGAGTTTGGCAAGTTCGGCGGGAGTGATGCCGGGAACGCTGGCATTCAGTCTGTCCACCAGGCACATATCATCGTGACAGGAAACGTAGCTTATCATCTGCGTAGGTTGTTCCGCCCACGGAGCCTTGCTATAATTTACAGAATCGTTGTTGACTTGCGGATGCTTGATTGCGCCTACGATGCCAAACTTGATGCTCTCCTCTCCACCGGGAAGTCCGGCAAGGAAAGCGCCTTGATGATTATCACTGAACGGGCCGCGCAGACCGTCGCGCATCTCATCGGAGAAGGCGGCAATGCCCGGCATCTTATAGGTATTGGCTTTCATTGCCAAAGAATCTTCCGGCATTTGCGGAGCCGATGCCGCCCAGCCTTCGCCGTATATAAAGATGGAAGGGTCTACCGCCGTGGCAGCCTGGCGGATTTCGTTCATCGTCTCTATATCGTGAATCCCCATCAGGTCAAAGCGGAAGCCGTCGATATGGTATTCGTTGATCCAGTGCAATACGGACTCTATCATATACTTGCGCATCATGGGGCGGTTGCTGGCGGTTTCGTTGCCGCAGGCAGAGCCGTCGGCATACGTTCCGTCCGGGCGCTGGCGATAGAAGTAGCCCGGGGCTGTACGCTCAAAGTTGCTGTCGGAAGTATTGAAAGTGTGGTTGTACACTACATCCAGCACCACGCGGATACCGGCTTTGTGCAGGGCCTGCACCATCTGCTTGAACTCGCGGATGCGGACTTCCGGGGTATAAGGGTCGGTGGAGTAAGAGCCGTCGGGCACATTATAGTTCTGCGGGTCGTAACCCCAGTTGTACTTGTTTTCGTCCAGACGAGTTTCGTCTACCGAAGCATAGTCATAAGAAGGAAGGATATGCACATGCGTGACGCCCAGCTCTTTCAGATGGTCGATGCCGGTAGCCAGCTTGTCCGGATTCACTGTACCCTGTTCGGTAAGCGCCAAGAACTTGCCTTTGTGCTCAATGCCCGAGGACGGGTCGATAGAGAAATCGCGATGGTGCATCTCATAGAGTATCACATCCGCCGGAGAAGCCAGTGCCGGACGTTTGTCATCCGCCCAACCTTCGGGATCGGTAGAGCGCATATCTATAACCGCCGCGCGCTTGCCGTTCACCCCTACCGCTTTGGCATTGATGCCCGGAGTATCGCCCATCCATTTATCCTTGATCTTTACATTGAATGTATAGAATTTGCCTTTCAAGTCTTTCTCTACTTTAGCTTTCCAGGTACCTTCCACCGAGGGTTCCATCGAAATGGTTTCGCAGGCATGGCCGCCGTCGCCTGCTTCAAACAGCATTAACCGTACTTCATCCGCCGTAGGTGCCCACAGCGTGAATTGTGTCTCGGCAGGCGTATATTCCATTTCCGTCAACTTGTCCGAGCGGACAGGATAAAGTTCGTACGAAGAGTATTCGTTCTTTGCGGGAGCACAGCTGATAACTGTTGTTGCAGCCACTCCGATAATGGCAAGTTCATTTAGCTTCATGATATTCCAGGTATTAATTTCTTTACGTTATATGGTTACTTCTTTACTTTATCGGGGTTCTTGGCGATGAAGTCTTTCCAGCCGTGATAGCCCTTTTCCACTGCCGGACGTCCCATTTGCAGGAAGTGGCAGTAGGCGGCGGCAAGTCCGTCGGTGGCATCCATAAAGGTGGGCATATCTTCTTTGGGGAAGTGCAGCATACGTTGCAGCATATCCGCCACCTGCTCCTTGGACGCCTGCCCGTTCCCGGTGATTGCCATCTTTATCTTCAGCGGGGCATATTCGGTGATGGGGATGTCGCGGCTCAGCGCTACTGCCATCGCTACGCCTTGTGCGCGTCCCAACTTCAGCATAGACTGCACATTTTTTCCGAAGAAAGGGGCTTCGATGGCAAGTTCATCGGGCAGATAGCTTTCGATGATGCTCAACACCCGCTCGTGAATATGGCGCAACTTCAGGTAATGATTGCCGAACTTGCGCAGGTCGATGATGCCCATAGCTATCATTTCGGGCTTTACACCCGTCACGCGCAGCACTCCGTAGCCCATAATGGTAGTACCGGGGTCGATGCCTAAAATAATTTTTTCTTTGACAGACTGTATCACACTATTACCTCCATCAATGTAGGAAACCCAACGACTTTGTTGCCAAAGATCTTCAGCAATTCCCCATTCAGATTCACTCCCTGCTCCTGATGCCAGCGATGCAGTTTGGCAGAGTCTTCTATCTCAAACTGAACAGAATAGCACACGCTTCCCTCTTCAATATGACTCAAGATACGTGATATTCGCGGAGTGCGCAGTGTTCCGTATTTCTCTACTTCGGGCAGATAGTATTCCTGCATCCAAATCAGGAAATTTTTATCCTGTCCTTCCTCCACGTGATAGGTTGTATTATATATCAGCATAATCAAAATTTCAAATTGTTTCGCAAACATAGCAATTATTTCAGAATAATGCATTATATTTGCGCCATCAAAAACGCGGGTACTTCCGCAAACGTTAGCAACGGGGCGTTAGCTCATCTGGCTAGAGCGCGACACTGGCAGTGTCGAGGTGATGAGTTCGAGTCTCATACGCTCCACTGAAAAGAAAAAGTTCCTGGTTGGTCATTCAATCAGGAACTTCTGTTTCATATATCAACACATCGAAAAGTTAGTTCATTCACAAGCTCCCTCATATCATTCACACGGACAACCCTGCATTTCCAATAATTATTTTCTATATCTTTTCGTACCCGCATATCTTTGCAGCGTAAGCTTACAGAGATAGTTAATTGATAGGCGGGTTCCGAAAAGCCTTGGAGAGAGTAGGAAGGAAAAATGTTATATTATGCCTTATACTGGGAATAAAATTAATCCATATTCGATAAAAGGGAAAGCCGGCGAATTTGTTGGGGCTTTCCAAGGAATTCACATTCATCTTATTGGAGATAATAGTCATTTAGAACTGGGAAGTGATAGAGTACCGCTTCGAGAGCGTAGTTGGGAGAATGATTGCAAAGCTGCTTTAACCCAACTTATTGACAATGCGAAAGGGAAACCGGGATATGAATCTTGTTTGCGATGGTTGTGCCGTCAACTTGATGAAGATCACACCCCGCACGCTCAAGTATCTGATGATAAGGTAAGCCAAACAACTTAAACGATATCTTATAGTAAACATTTATACTATATTTTGTATAAATAGAGAATTCTGGATTTAGGCTTTATATTTAAATCTCGAATTATTTCAAAAGCCTCGGTTGAAAAGTCGGGGCTTTTCTTGTTAGTCTAATGGATCCTTATGCCTAAAGAGTAAGGGACATGAAAAGTTTTTAGTATATAGATTCTATGTATTTGCCTTGTATGGTAAACCTTATATTGATTAGTTCATTCACAGGCATCTTTGTGTCATTCGCATAGATTCCCCTGCATTTCCAATAATTATTTTCTATATCTTTTTGTACCCGCATATCTTTGCAACGTAAGCTTACAGAGATAGTTAATTGATAGGCGGAGTCCGAAAAGCCTTAGAAAGAGTAGGAAAATAAATAAATGTGATTATGAATATTATATACAGATCAAGCATTCCCAATCCGCGCATTTTAGTCCCCCTCACGGAATTTGACAACCCTGAAAACATTTTAGTCGCCGATAGTAATCCCGACGAAAACACGTATATAGAACTGTGCCAGTGCTGTTCAGTAATGTCTGTAGCATGGCTAAAATCCAGAAAAACAAAATTCAACGATTTCAGCAAGGGGGAACAAGACGATATGGTTTTAACATTATTAAGCAATACTTCTCCAGAACAACAGGTTGATTGGGGAAAGTCAATGATTAATGGTACAATATGGGATATCAATGACATAAATCTTACACAAGAAAATGCAAAGATTTTAATATTTAATAAATATCATGTAACCGCAGCCATTAGAGAGAACGATGATTTCATTCAATTTGAACCTGAAAATGGAGAAGAATGCATATACACATTAAATGAATTTAAAGAGCTATTTAGCGAAGCTATAATTGTTGTAGGCTAAATCAAAAACAGTTTTTAATCTCGCGCAAACTATAAAATTCAAATTTTATACTTGAATCCCGAATTACTTCAAACAATAAAATGAGCCTCGGCTTTTCAGTCGGGGCTTTTTATGCTATCTAACATTCGCATACCATACCCATCTTAGTTTTTTTATTCTTATTTTTACGGGATAATTAATAAAAATAGAAGGTTATGGAAAATTCTAATGCGGAAAATCAGGGGGTTGTGGTGGAGAATGCAGGGCTTTGCCTGTTATTTCTGTGGCTGCCACGGGCATTTAAGATGCTGGATTATATGAAGAATGATAGCGCGACTTGTTTTAAAGATGAAGAATCGCAGATTCGGGCGATCTTTCTGTTGCAATATATTGCCAATGGAGAGGAAAAAGAGTATAAGGATACGGGGCTGGAGTTTGTCAAGCTGCTTGTAGGGCTTCCAACAGATGCTCCCATCCCTCAACGAGTAGCTTTGACCGATAAAGAAAAACAGCTGGCTGACAACCTGTTAGAGACGGTGAAAAACAACTGGCCCAGAATACAGCATACTTCAGTCCCGGCTCTTCGGACGAGCTTCATAGCCCGCAAAGGAAGCCTGGAGAAAAAGGAAGAGCAATGGACACTGACGGTGGAAGAAAAACCATACGACCTTCTGCTGGATGGTCTCCCGTGGTCATATAGAATGATGATGAGCCAGTGGATGAAGATACCCATATATGTAAATTGGCGCAAATAGATAGGAATACAACTAAAACAATTGAATAAATTATATTCGTCCTTGCCCCGGCTTCGGTCGGGGCTTTTTATGCCAAAGAAGTTTTCGAAATATAATAGAAATACTGAATTGAAAAAACGTGAAGTTTAGAAGAAATAACATTTGTGCTCTCT
>CAJKXC010000044.1 GCA_905203765.1 uncultured Bacteroides sp. | reverse complement strand
TTGTTTATTAAAATTTACTAGAAGCGTCTTGCTTCATTCTTGTTTGATGAAAACCTGAGAAATTTTCAAGATTTACAAGAATGGCACTCAGACGGCTTCCGCGCTATAGCGTGGGGCTGATATGTCATTTCGTAAATCTTGGGCTTCTCAGGGCCTTCATCAAGCGAAGTGAAACAATCAGTTCCACGCTTCGTGTTTGTAATAGGCCCTGCATGGAACTGAGGAGGACCGCAACACAATTTATCAAAAAATGGATAATCCAAAGAAAGAGATGTACGAACCGCCGGCAGTAGAGGTGCTGACGGTGGCAGTGGAGTATGGCTTTGCAGGCAGCGGCGGCGGAAGCGCCGGCGGTGGCACTAATGCCGATGCAACATTGCCCGAATGGGGTAGCGAGGATGGCTACTGGCAATAATCCTCTTCAGTAATTACAAACAACTTAAAAAAGAAATTAATCATGAAGAATTTAAATTACATCAGTGCCCTGCTATGCGCAGTGGCTCTAACAACCAGTTGCTCCAACGAAGAAATCGCGGAGAACGGAGCAACTACCGGCGACTTTACATTAGTAGCCACCACAGGAGCAAACACGAGAACATCGGTAAGTGCAGACGAAACCTACACTGTGAACTGGACTGCCGGTGATGCTTTCTATGCTTTCGGTACTGTGGCCGATGAAGGGAAGCATATTTATAATGCTACGGCAAAATTCAACTTGCAGAGTGGAGCAACCACAACGGCAGGAACCTTCAAAGGCACGGTAGGAGGCCAGGTGTCCGAACTGCAGTATGCGGTCTATCCTCTTGGCTCATACGATTCCGGTGCAATGAAGGTGGAATTCCCGGAAAACTACACTTATCCCAATAGCAATGCCCCGATGTTCGGAAAAGTTGACGGCAGTAAAAAGGAAGTGGAATTCACCCAATTGCTTTGTGGCATGATGCGCATCAAGGTGCACGGACTGGATAAAAACGCGTCCGGCAAGCTGATACTGGCAGGTGCAAATATTGCAGGCAAGGCTGAGCTGAAGATTGACGAGAACGGTACCGCTTCAGTTGACCCAATCGGGACTGGAACAAACACGGTAGAAATGGCTTTCACAAACTCGAAGGGCGAAGACCCACTGTTCCTGGATATTCCCATACCGGCAGGTACTTATACAGAAGGTATCACCGCTACGATGGAGATTGGCGGTGCTACAAGCGACCCGTTTAAAACAACGACCGGTCTTGTGATAAAAAATGGTGTCATAGAGAATATGCGTGAATTCAATGATGTTGTAGTTGAGGGTAACACCGTTTCGTTCACCAAAGAAGTGGCAACTGCGGCAGATGCCATTACTGCGCTGAAGGAAGGTTCAAAGGACGTCACAATTAACACAGTGTCATCAGCCAGTGAGTTTGAAATTCCGAGCAGCAAGTCTCCCGTCAGAATCAACATCAAGAATATAAGTACTAACAGCATCACAGTGAAACCGACAACCGGAAGTAGTGTAAAGAAAGTATATATCGATGTACCGGAAGGCTCACAGGGAACGTTGACCGTTGAGAACATCGACCATGTAGAGATTAGTGGCGGTTGGAAGAAAGTGACTGCCAGCACGGGCGATAATACCTTTGTTGTGAAAGCCGATGCTGTGATAGAGGATTTGACTGTAGAGAAAGGTAACATCGAAATAAAATCGGGTGGCGTAGTCAATAAACTTACACTGAATAATGATGTGACTATCAACAACGCATTGGATATACCGGCAGGAGAAGAGATGGAGATAATCCTCGGCACGCATACGTTGACATTTGCCGGAGACTATTACACTCGCATCTATGAAGGTAGCAAGCTCACATTGACCGGTGATGAATCCGCCAGAGGAAATGTGATTGATAACACCTACGGTATAGCTGCGTTGGTTGATGCCGCTAAATTTACGATGAAGAACGTCAATTACATCAATGAGAATGGAGATTGTATTCTTGTAAATAAGAATGTTAGCAACACGGTGGTTACTATCGATAACTCTATAGTGACGTGTAATGACTACTGTATAAATACAAATGCTAAGGCAACGGTCGGCTCCAGTAATACGATTACTCTCAGCAACTCTACCTTCACGGCTGTAGAAACAGCTCTTATGGTGAACATCCCTGCTACGGTAACGGCTACGGACTGCACCTTCACAGGCGGCTGGCAAGGTGCTATGCTGCGCGGCGGCACGTTCACGTTTACTAATTGCGGCTTTAATCTGAGCGTTACCGATCATGGCTCAAGCAGCACAGCAGCAGGTGCTTTTGCCTGGGGTGACGGAAACAAAGTTCCTTCGGCAGCTATTACGGCAGGTAACAGAACTAGAGAGAATTATGACTATAAGACAACTTTCTCTTTGGAGAATTGCACCTTTAGCGTTACTAATTCGAAGGACGAGGCAACTTATCCCTCTATTTATATCGATGCCGAGAAGGATAAAGAGAGCCAAGGCGTCACATTCAATTATGACAATGCTTCCAAAATTTCGTTCGATGATGCCGGTGAAGGTCTTGACATCCGCGAAAAGACAGGAAAGGTGATGGTAAACAGTGAACCCTATGAAGGCAGTAATGCCCCGGAATAATCATATTATCCCCTGAAGAGGATGTGTGATATTCGCGCAGCCCTTTCAGGGCATTGCCGGTAAATGATAATTTACTAAGCTCTGCGAGACTCCGTGTCCTCTGTGGTGAAACATATAACAAAATCCCCGCTTCGCGATATCGCATCGAGAGGCGGGGATCCTTTTATCTTCATAAAAGTGGTTACGTAATTATGACTAACTAATTCATTCAAATCTGATGTTGCAAAGATAAGGCATCGGCGGAGATGCTGCAATCGCTCGAATTAGGTATAATAGAAGAAGCGAGTCATTATTAATAGGTATAATCATGAATTAGCATAGCTGTGCATGCCGCCCAGCAAGAAGTTCACTCCGAAATAGGTTATCAATACACTGAAGAAAGCGACGATAGAGAATACATGGAAGAACATGGGACGGCGGAACCACGGCAAGGAAGCCGGATGCAACGCCAGTGCATAAACCAGTATCGTGACGAGTGCCCATACTTCTTTAGGATCCCAACCCCAATAACGTCCCCACGACACATTTGCCCACACAGCGCCGATGAAGATGCCGACAGCCAGCAGGAATACGGCAGGATAGAGAATGATGCGGCTGATAACTTGCAAGCGCTCCACCGCCACCGTGCAATCCTTGCGGGAGTAGTGCAGGATGATGGCGGTAACGCCATTCAGCATGATGAACGCCAGCAGCGAATAGGCTATCATTATTACCACTACGTGGAAACTGAGCAGCGGAGACGAGAGTACCGGCATCAACTGCGTTATCTGCGGATTGGCTTCGCCCAGCATGGAGACAAGCAATGCGAGCCCGCAAAGCAGAAAGCCGAAGGCTATGACGATAGGGATTCTGCGATAGAAGAAGAAAGTGAGTAGGGCTACACACGCCGCCATCAGTTGCATGGTTTCGTGCCCGTTGGACATGGGAAGATGGCCGCTGACGTAGCCACGCAATACAATCGTTGTGCAGAGATAAACCAAACCGGCTCCCAATAGAAACAGCAATAGGGCAGTAACCGGAGTCTTCTCTTGCTTCTGCACAATCATGCGCCGACAATAAAAAACAAACGCCACGATGCCGACAGTTACAAAAAGCATAGCCAGCGGACGGCTGTCATTCATTCCGTTATACCATTTCTCTGCTTTAAAACGGGTTTCGGACGGCGCATACAACCGGGCTTCCCTCACTTGATATTTTTTGATCTTATCCAGCAGATTGTCCACTTCCTGGTAATCGTTGCGGGCTACCTGTTCCGCCACATAGTTCATACTATTGCGGATAAAACTCCATAAATCACTCGGCATATCTTGGGGTAAACGGTCGGCAAGCGAGTACCATACCATCTGGCTGTCCGGAGAAGCTACATAAGGGTATATCTTCAGTATACTTCCCGTAGAAACCATGCTGATAAGACTAAACTTCTCATTGGCTTCTTCTATTCCCCGCATATCCTTGATTCCGGTTCCCGATTGCATGCCTTTATCCAGTTTATAGCCACTAAAGTCGGCAAAGTCCACCAAGCGGGCATAACTTCCTTCTATTTCCAATAGCTGATGAACCTCTTTGCTTTTGATGCGGATGACAGGTTCTTCCTTCCAATCGTCATAGAAGAAAAACCAGCCGGTTAATACTTGCTCCGCCGTCATCCCCTTGTAGGAAGGTTTGCCGTAAAGTTTCACCGTGAAATCCCTGGCGAGGGTCTGCAACGGACAGATACGGTCGTTATAATAAATATAAAGATCGCCGAACTTCCCGGCTGTCTGTTTCGGAAGGACATGCGGAGTGCCTGCTGCCTGTATGCCCATTGCAGAGAAGAAGATCATTCCCGCACCCACCAGTGTACGCTTCAACAGCGGATGCCGTAGCAACTGCCTGAAAGTGCTTTGCTTCTGAAAAAAGAATAGAATCATAGTCAGCAATAGCAGACCATATCCCATGTAAGTAATGGGGATGCCATAAGGGTCATAGGCCACGGAAAGTGTAGCGCCCCCGCCGTCAGCATCATACTTAGACTGGTAGAAACGATAGTTCCGAAAGCTGTAAATATGGTTCATAGCAACCTTCCCCTCATACATCTCACGCCCATCATCTATCGTGATGGAACTTACAAAGTCCATGGGTGCCATGGTTCCCGGATAATACATCAGATTAAATTCTTTCAACGACACCCCGAACGGGAACTCCTTTTCCTCTCCACCTGCTGTGGTGAAAGTGCCGGCAACTACATTCCGACGCAAATGCACGCTCCCCTGCAATCCCCAGATATGAGTGACAAGAGCTCCAAGCAAAATAAGCACAAAAGAAAGATGCAGCAGCAAAGTAAGTATTTGCTTCTGCATATTCCGCTTCAGAAGATAGACAACGGAAGTGACAGCAATAAGCCCCCAGCATGCAACAAATACCGGAGAGCCATAGATATATCGGGCAACGAAAGCAGTACCATAGATTTTCTCCAGTACGGTAGCTGCCATCATTGCCAGAACAATCAATCCTATCAAGCCAAAAGATATGGATTTCAGTAGTTTTATATAGTCAGTCATTCGTTACCAGGAAAGGTATAATTAGATTGAATCTATGAATTTCACCACTGCATCTCTGTCAGCCTTCGATAGTTTGCGGAACTTCAAGACAGAAGAATAAGCATCACTGTCTTCGCTGGTAGCGTGCCACATGATAGCTTCCAGAGTAGTGCGCGCACGACAGTCGTGCAGACGGTCGGCATATTGGGCACCTGTACATTTCTGATGCAGGCCACGTCCCCACAATGGAGTCGTACGACACCAACCGGTACGGATATCATTGACCATGTGCAACTTATGCTGTACCATATCCGTGTAAGGCCAGATTGTCTGGTTGGGATAACGCGGCAACTGGTCATTACGGGTAAAGAACTTCGCCGGGTCTCTGATCTCATCCGAACCAGTCTTCCAGGAAGGACGATGGCAATAGTCACAACCGATCTCTGAAAAGACTTCCTTGCCTCTCAGTACACTTTCATCATCTACATTACGGGCAGCCGGAACAGCTAATCCTCTGTGCCACACCATCAAGTCGATATAGTCTTCGTCCTGCATTTCTACCGGAAGAGTTTTAGAAGTCAGGTAGTTAAAGATATTGGCTTCCATATCGCCCGTCCACCATTCAGGGTGTTCCTTGTCCGGATCAACTTTGGCTATATAAGCAGGGAAGCCGGCTTGCACTTCGGGATCCTGAGATACATAGGTAGCATAAATCTTTCCGTTCAAGTCCAGATAGTGGAAAGTACGGTCACTGCGAGTCACATTCGTAATATTCCAAATGGCATTGGCACCGGCAGCATCCTGCAATGGGCCACGGCTCAGAGCATAGGTGAACCGACGCGGATAAGGAGTACCGTCACCGCCTTGTGCCGTATTGGCATACTGGCTCACCCATTCCCCATCTTTGAAGAAAGCGGTATTCAGGCCATTCTTCATGTAGTTGTCATTTTCTTCTTTGGCATACTGGGCTTTCAGGTCTGCATCTGCAATGGCATCCAGCAAACCTGTTCCATAGATACCGATAGTAGACTCCAAACGCACTTCATAGTCCTTCAGAATCTGATAACCGCGCCTGGCTACGTACACGGCTTCCTCAGGGAGATTGACTTCAGGGTATCTCAACGAATAAGTTTCTCCATCATCAAACTTGTTACCGAAAGCATCGGTATAGTCCTTCCACTCCAAGGTAATCTTCGATTCATCCAACGGATCTTTAAAGGGTTCTACCGCATGCGTTTGGGGCATACCTGCCAACCAGGGCACATAACTGTTATCATCAGGGGTATAGACTACTAGCAAATATCCGTTACCTATCTCATTGGTTTTGAAAGTTCCGTTGGGCTGGCTCTGTCCATGTCCATATCCCGGATGGCAGTGCATACAGGAGTTACGTACGTACAGTGGACCTAAACCGCTACGGACACCGCTGAAGTTAGACATAAATGGTTTCTCGAAGAGTTGTTCCCCACGTTTAAAGGATTCATATAATCCGCCGTCCTCTACTGCTTGAGTCGGTTGCTCGTAAGCATTGGAAGTCATCAGATAGGCTGTTCCAAGTTCACCCCCGGTATAGTACCAGTCGGGAAGCTGACCGGGTTCAGGAGCCGGTTCTGTCTTCGGGTCATCATCGCTACAAGCTGTAAAGCCAGCCAAAAGGGCTGCTCCCAATAAGTAATAAATTCGTTTCATGCTATTTGTGTGTCAAATTAATACTTAGACAAAACCTGATTGACTTCTTCCAGAACTTTGACCAAGTCCGTACCAACCACTGTTACGGCTTCACGCGCGGCAGCAGTATTTGTATTCTTTGCAAACGGTTCCGGAATTGCCTTGATAGAAGCAATGGCTTTCTGAATTGCATCTTTCAGCTTTGCATCCGCCGTAGAGTCTATGGACTTGACATAATCGCTAATCGAAGCATCTCCCGCATTCATACCTTCGTAAGAATTCTGAATGCTGATGATATTATCCTGGAAGTCTACAATTGAATTCAAGCTATAAGGTGATTCGATATAGTTCTTATCTTCACTTGAAGAGCCATTTACCGGACGGCCTATTTTCTGATTACCAACCTCATCGGCAATATCGATACATCCCTGGAGTATATCTTGGGCGGCGTCCAGATAGTTGACATACTTGCTACCCCCCTGCCCGGAGTTCAGCATACTCCAGCCATAGTTGAAAGTAGGTTCGAGTTCCGCATCTTCCAGCATCTTCTGCTTTTCGGCAGTTATGTTATCCATGCCTGCCCAGGAAGCTTCCAGACGTACACACTGATTGCATAAGTCACCGGCAATAGAAGTCAGATAAACCATCTCTTCTTTAGTATATTTACTGAGGTCGCGCGGTTCGGAATTATCTTCCGTTGCATCCAACTGGAACAGCATATACTCCACAGCATGGAAACCAAGCAGACCATAACCAAGATTATTGCCTACATATTCAGGACTCATCTGCGCCATTTGCGCAGCATTATTCAGCATATTGTCCATAGCCGTCTTGTCCAAAGGCCATGAGTCGATATGCGGGTCGATGTTATAATCGGCGGCGGCACCGAAAAGGAATGCCTCGCTCAACTCCCAATACTTACGCGATGTATTCCAGGATTTACCGGCATCTATCACCATATCCCCGGTCAAAGTCCCCGCTTCAAACGCCTCTTGCATGGCTACACACTTCTCATACATATCGATGGCAGCATCAGCCATATTCTTATATGTAGAGATAACCGTCTTATTAACATAAGGCCCGACCGCAGCTTTCAACGCCAGCTCTCTGGCAGAATGTTCGCCATCGTCACCGCCATCATCATCGCTACATGCAGATACACTTGTCAACATCAATGCACTCACAGCCATATATAATGGCCAACTTAAAAACTTTTTCATTGTTCGTTCTATTTTAAAGGTGATTTTAATAACATCTATTTGGTTCGGCGATTACTTCGTGAAGAAGCCGGCGTATGCAATGCCCAACGATAGTGAAGGTTCGTTGTTATAATTGCTCTTCAGGATGCCAACGGAATATTCGCCTTTTATAACGATGTCTTTCATTGGGTAGTAATTCAAACCGGCAGCAATGCGCTGGCGTCCGCACCAATCGTAGTTCGTAACAGCTTTATCTGTCTTGTACATAGAATCGTAGTAATCGTAACGCCCGTACAGATAGAACCTCTGTCCTTTCTCTTTCATCTTCTCTATTCGGGAGAAAATATCATATCCGGCTTCTACCCCTACGGCTATTGCATCAGAGGCTACGGCTTGTTTGGGCGAGGGCGAATCTTTGCGCATACTCATGTTGTATTGGGTTATCTTCTGGGAATCGCTCAAATGACCGTAATCGAAGTTACCACGTACAATCCAGTTATGGGCGTTGTAATTGAAGTCGAAAGCACCGATAGTCACAGTACCTTTTACATTCTCATAGGTCTTTGACTCGTTTACACTCAACGTATTATTGAAGGAATTGCCGACGTATCCGCTTATGCTCATACGCAAACCGGGAACGGAATAGTTATCGATTCTGAAAGCGCCTGCATAAGAGTTGGCTATCTTAAATTCGTAAGGGCTGCCCGCTCCATCCTTTATCCAGTTCAGGCGACCGAAACGGTCTGAATCCAAACCGGGAAGCAGCATTGCTTCATAGCGCCAATCGCCAACAACACCCCAAAGGCTAATACCTGTTTCGTGCCATGTACACGGCATTATGGTATTTTCGCCTTCCGGACGATAAACGCCGAAGAACTCAGTCGGCATATGATGCTGGTTGGTGCCGCCTACGGGAACAATAATATGCCCCATCTTGATATTGAATGCAGGACTGAAAGACTTTTGAATCCAAAACTGTTCGAGAGCTACCTCACCACCGCGTTCTATTTCCGATTCATATTCTCCCCCTTCCTCTTCTTCTACCTCAACGGCACTTTCCGTACCGCCATGTTCAAACTCAATCTCGCTACCCATAGTCCAACCATTACCAAAGTCATATCCGATGAACAGTACGACGTGTGGTAAATCGAAACGTCCATGACTGCTTGCATCCTTATACTTCTCCGCACTTGTATAGCGCAGGTAGTTATCACTAAAGAAGTTCCGCGTCATTACAGCCTCGCCGTAACCGCCCAGTGTCAGTCTGGATTTCGTTTGGGGAGTCTTTTCTTCAGTTCTTTCTGTGTTGCCGGTCTCTTTATCGTTGCCTGCTACGTTGTCTGCCAAAGCATTCGCAGAACAGGCGGCAAGACATAAAGAGAAGAGTAATGCCTTTCGTTTCATTTGCCTTATTTTTTATAATTTTTGTTGAGGCAAAGGTAGAGGATGTTAAAAAGGCTGGCAATACCTAAAAGATAGTATAAAGGGGGCACGTCTAATCATAAGTAGGTATGCAAAGAAAAGCCTCTGCAACACAGGGAAGTTGCAGAGGCTATATGGGGAAAGTAACAAACAGGTATAATACCTACTTGCACCTGAACGCCAAGATATAGTAACCGAGAAGTGCCAGTGCAAGCAGACCGAACGAGCCGAAGAAAAACACTTTAGCCGGTCCGCAGTATTCGAGGAAGGCTCCCGACAGGAACATAAGATTCAGGATGACGTTCATTACGCGGGTAAGGCGCACCGCCAGCAGATACTGAATGCCGATATTACGCTCGTTCACCCGCACCGGGAAGTTATAGAAGCGAACGGGAAGATAGGAACAAACACCCATAAGGATAAGGCACAGGAATGCAACGCCTCCCGCTATCCAGACATTGGGTATCGGCAATTCCCCTCCCCGAGTATGGAGCCAGAGGATACACCCGCACGTAGTAAGGAAAAGGAGAATAGCTACACCTTCCAGGATACGGTCTATCAGAGCCGGACGGAAACGGACGTTGGGGCAGTTACTGCCGGAAAAGGGACCAAGATTAATCATAGTATTCAATTTTACATTTATATATTATGTTGTGAATATTGCATTGTGCATTGTGCAATATTCCATAGAAACTGCACAATGCACCGTGCAATTTTAGGTTTCTTCTTCTTTCTCCTCTGTCGAAGGGGGAGTCTTGGACTTCTTCATCCGCCCACTCTTCCGCAATGCTTCAGCGATAATCCACTGAAGTTGTCCGTTGGTACTGCGGAACTCGTCGGCTGCCCACTTCTCGAGGGCATCCATCGTCGCAGCATCCACACGCAGGACAAAGCTTTTGGTTGAAGTTTCTTTTTTCGCCACAGGGTATTGTTTTAGTGATTAGTGATTAATGATTAGTGATTAGTGATTAGTAAAGGCGAGCAGGGCTGCCTTTCACGAAGGAAGCGATGTCGTCCATTACATAAGCCGGGATGGGGGAAGCCTCGTTATATTCGAACGGGGTTGCCTTGCCACTGCCTTCCTGAAACAGATGATTCAGTTTGGGATACGACTTGAAGAAAGCATTCTTGCGGTGCAGCAAGCCCGCGCGCCACAAGCCGAAGTCCTCCATCGTCACCTGATAATCGCGCTCGCCTTGCAGAACAAGGATGGGGAGCTTCAGCGTGGCGGCAACTTCCACCGGTTTATAGGTATTGGCAAACAACCAGTACGAGCGGGGCTGCCCCATCGGTACGGGTATCTTTTCGTCGAAGGCACCGGTGCCGAGGTTCTTTGCATTCGCCAGTTGCTGCTTCAACTCATCGAGCCGGGCCTGGCTGTCGGCAGAGGAATCCGTCAAGGAAGAGATGTAAGTGAATTGTTCACTCATGGCATCTTCCAGCGGGCGTGCCAGTCCGGCAAGGCTGATGATGCCTGCCAGGTCTTTGGAACGCGCGGCGATGCGGGGAGCCAAGGTGCCTCCCAGGCTATGGCCTACCACAAAGATGCTGTCGGCGGCTATTTCGGGGAAGGCTTTCACTTGCTCTACGATGGCTACGGCATCGTCGGCGGCTTCGGTATCATAGTCCAGTTCACGACCTTCGGGCACGCAGTTGGCACCGTAGACCTTCGTACGCTTGTCGTAGCGGAGAACGGCGATGCCACGCTCCGCCAGTCCCCAGGCAAGGTCGCGGAAAGGTTTGTTGGGGCCTACCGTCTCGTCGCGGTCGTTGGGGCCGGAGCCGTGCACCAGGATGACGCAAGGCACCCTGCGGGCACCGGCATCTACTGCCGACCGGGGTAAGGTCAGCGTACCGGGGAGTTTGTAACCATCGGCTCCCACGGTGACGTCCCGTTCTTCCATCTTCGACTTGTCGTAGGCTACCGGTTGCGCCACGGTTGCTTCGGGCACGGGCATCAGGCGAATGGTGTTCAGACTTCCGTCGGCATCGAAGGACAACAGGAACCGAAGGTGGTAACGTTCGAACTCCAGGTCGGAGTAATAGAGGGTGATGCCCTGGGCAGACTCCGTCTTCCAGTCGCCCTGCGACTTCAGCTTGCCGAACATCCCTTCCATCTGACGGAAGGAATCATTGAAAAACGTCGGGGCAAGCTGCCCTTGCAGTTCCTTGTTCAGCGCTGCATGGATGCTATCGCCCTGCCCTGCCACAAATAGCTCATAGATGTGCTGCGCACGTGTCGTGGAGGCATCCTGCGCAAACGTACCGGAACAGTTGCCTGCCAGGAGCAATATAATTGCCCACCGTACTATAAAGTTTGTCCACTTCATCCTGTTTCTTTATTAATGATGCAAAGTACCCGTATTGACTACCGGCTGTGCAGCCTCATCGGCGCAAAGCACTACCAAGAGGTTGCTGACCATGGCAGCTTTCTTATCTTCATCCAGCTCAACAATCTCCTCCTCGGAAAGTTTATGAAGAGCCATCTTTACCATAGAAACGGCACCTTCTACTATCTTCTCGCGGGCAGTGATGATGGCGGATGCCTGCTGGCGGCGGAGCATTACGGCAGCTATCTCGGGCGCATACGCCAGATAGTTGATGCGTGCCTCGACCACTTCCATACCTGCCATAGCCAGGCGTTCGTTCAGTTTCTGTTCCAGCTGTTCGTTGATTTCCTCGCCGCCGGAGCGGAGCGTCAGTTCTTCCCGGTCCGCCTCGTTGTCATCATAGGCATACTGCCCGGCTACCTGGCGCAGGGCGGCATCGCTCTGTATCTTGACGAAGTTCTCGAAGGCGTTCATACGGTTGGCGACGGCATTGCCGATAGAGATTTGATTGGTGCTGCCGCCAGTCGGTGCAGAGGATGCCATGGTCTGAGAGTCAATCTCGAACATGGCTTTATAGGTATCTTTCAGTTTCCACACCAGTACCAGGCCGATAAGGATGGGGTTACCTATCTTGTCGTTGACCTTGATAGGCTCTACATCGAGGTTGCGGGCGCGGAGCGAGAGTTTCTTCTTGTCCAGGAAGGGGTTAACCCAGAAGAAGCCGGTATCCTTGAAAGTTCCCTTGTACTTGCCGAAGAATACCATAGCACGTGCCTCGTTCGGCTCGAGCTGCATATAGCCGGCAAACAGGATTAACCACACGACGGACAAAAACAAGGAGAGGATAGCGGTAGGTTCGGAAGTCATAAAGCCCCAGACAATGACTGCCGTAAGCACTACCATGTGAAGGAACAAGGCTAAGAAGCCATTCATCTTGAAACCACTGAAGTTCTTTTCGTTCGTTTCCATGTTCAATAGATTTAGTTGATATCATTTTGATATCACAAATATATCGTATTATTTGGAATATATGCAATAGAAAAGGAAGAAAAGAGCGGTTGTTTAACGAATATTAAGAAGGGGATGCCGGTTGCCGGACATCCCCTTCTCCATACTATTATCAGTTCTTGTTCGTGGTGGCGGGTCTTACAGTCGTCTCTGAATATCGCTGTTACTGCTGCGCTGCCCCTTGCTCCGTATGTCGCCGCCGAAGGTATAGCTGGCGCCGACGCGGAAGCTGGTGAAAGAGAACTTGTTATCAACCGTCATCTTCAGGTCATTGGAGTAGATTTCGCCCTTATAGGAAGAGACGAAGAGGTCGTTTACATTCAGGCTGAGGCTGAGTTTGTTGTCCAGCAGGCGGTACAGCAAGCCGGCATCGACGCCGTAGGTGGGCTTCATCAGGTAGATGCCCTGGTACTGGCGCGAGGTATAGGAACCGGCAAGCGTGAAGAGGAACGTTTTCTTGGAGTTCAGGAAGAAAGTGTTGCGCAGGCTGGCATTATACGCCCAACCTTCTTCTTCGGGCGAGGTGCCCACGGCAGTGGAAGTAGTGCGGCTGTAGCTTACTCCGTGTTGCAGGTAGCTTTGCAACCACTTGGTACGGAAGGTGTAAGAGTTGTTCAGCCCGAAGGAATGAGTCGTCATGAAGTTCTCCCAAAGGAAGGAACTGACGTTCGTTTCGGGGTCTATATTCACCGCCTGGAAGAATACATCGTCGGAGTAAGAGTAGAAGGCGGACACGTTGAAGTTGTTCTTCAGCGTGTATCCCACTTCGGCATTGTAGGTATAGCTGGGCTTCAGGTCCTCGCGGCCGCGGGCATAGGTGTACTTATTATTATAGAAGGGGAACGGATTGACCATGTTCTGCGACGGACGGGAGATGCGGTTGGAGAAGCTGAGGTTCAGCGCATGCCCCTCGGCGGGCGAATAAAGGAAATAGACGGTGGGGAACAGACGGGTATAGTCGTGCTTGTCCGTCGTATTCTTCGCCTGGGAGATGCCGGTGGTGCGGGTGTGCTCCATGCGCAAGCCCAACTGCATGGAGAAGCGCTCGGAGAATTCGCGGCTATAGTCGGCGTAGAGGGCATAGATTTGTTCTTTGTAACGGAAGTAGTCGTCCTGTACCAGCTCGGGGTCGGTGGTATTGTAATTGATGCGGTTGCGGGTGTTGGTGAAGGATGCTTTGGCGCCGGCGGTTATTTTGTAGGCGTCGAACGGCAGGGTGAAGTCGAGGGCGGAAGAGAACACATCGACCTTGCGCCGTTGGCGGTAGTCAAAGTCGAAGTTGGTGCCGGGCAGCTCCGTCCCGTCGGGTGTCTGGGTATGGGAGACGAAGTCCTGGTCCTCGTCGCGGTTGTCGCGCAGGTAGTCCACGTCCCAGGTCATTTTCCTGCCACGGTCGCCCCAGATTTTGTCGGTGTGGAAGTTCAGGTTGAGGCGGTCAGTGGAGTTGTCGCGGTCGCTGTTGGAGTAGAGGATGGAATCGAGACGGGCGGTGGCGTCATCGTACACATGGGTGCGGGAGAGGGCGTTGTTGTTCTTGGGGGCAGCATGGGTGTAGATGGCTTGCACGCCCACCGTCCAGTTGCGTTCCAGGGCGACGTCCACGCCGGCTTGGCCGTAGATGTTGTTCAGGTGGTTGGTGTAGTCGGTGCGTCCTTCCCAGGTGTTGAGGGGGAAGTAGCGGCGGTTGGTTTCCACGTTTTCATATCCGCCCTGCGTGGTGCCCCCGTTGATGAAGGAAGACACGCGGCCTTTGCTGATATTCAGGTTGACGCTGCCATAGCCGTAGTGGTCGTTCTCGCCGGCGTTGTAAGAGGCGGAAGCGGTACCGCCCAGATAATCTTTGGGACGGGACTTGAGGCGGATGTTGATGATACCGGCATTTCCGGCGGCATCGTATTTGGAAGGGGGCGTGGTGATGACTTCCACTTTCAGTATTTGCGAGGCGTCGTAGGAGCGGAGATAGTCTATCAGTTCGTCGCCGGAGAGCTTCGTTTCGCGGTCGTTGATGTAGATGCGGACGCTGCCTTTGCCGATGATGTCGATGCTGTTCTGACCGACGCGCAGTCCGGGAACCTCGCGCATGAGGTCGAGGGCATTGCCGCCGGCGGAAGCAACGGTGTTGTGGGCGTCGAATACCACTCTATCCACCAGGCGCTTGATGACGGGGCGGGCGGCGGTGACGGTGACTTCGTCGAGCAGTGCGGACGAGGTTTTCAGCATCAGCGTGCCTACGTTGCGGTCGGCTTGCAGGGAGACGGGCAGGTAGAGGTCTTCGCTGCCGATGAGGGTGATATGCAGCAGATATTCGCCGTGGGGCTGGGTAAGGGTGAAGCAGCCTTGGACATCGGTCAGCATACCGGTGATGTAGGTGCTGTCCGCGGCGTTTTTCAGCAGTACGTTGGCTACTTCTACGGGTTGATGGTTCTCGTCTTCCACGCAGCCGGAGAGTTGATAGCTCTGGGCGAACGAGAAAGTTGCTGCGATTGCCAGTAACAAGGTGAAGAGAAGTCTTTTGCAAGTGCTGCTTGATAAATTCGTTTTCATCGTTTATTCAATATTAATGGGTTACTTTTCGTTTTCCGTTGATGCAAAGATAAGGGTAAAAGGTGTCTCAAACGGTCTATATCGGGAAATAAAAAGTCTATATTGGGCGAGAGAATACAGTTGATTATCAAAGCATTATAAATACCAATGTCTATATTGGGCATTATCGGCTCTATATGGCAGCTATATGGGGGAAAAGGAGAGAGAGATTCACCACAGAGGACACAGAGTCTCACAGAGTGTTTGGCTGAATGACAGATACTACAGATTGGCTTAAACTCTGTGAGACTCTGTGTCCTCTGTGGTGAACCCTATATTATCATTCCGCAAACGATAAGCGTATATTTCACCCAGAAAGACACCGAATACTCCGTTTCGCTATCTCCCCCGCCCTCGCAAGGCAGAGTAAATAGAAAACGACTGTATAAATAAGGGAATAGATATGCAGATATACTGAATAATATGCGGACATTATACGAAAACAAGGCGAAGAATATTTAATTCGTCGCAATAGATGGTGTGTTTTGTGGGAATAGATGGTATGTTTTGGGTGAAAAGACTATATGTTTTGCCCGAAAAGACTATATGTTTTGCATGGGGGAACTATAGATGCACCGACCAAAGACTATAGATGCAGCAAAAAGGGAAGGTATGTTGCGCTACAAGGGATAGTAGGAAGAACGGATTTTAAATAGCAGATTGCCGGAATATAGAACATTCACCATCAATAAGAGCACTGATAAAGAGAATTGCATCGCAATATGATTCCTCTTTCATCAAATACCGTTTATATAGACATTGCGCTAATGCGCGAGAGCAGTGCCGCTTCCTTCCGCCTGCCCGCCATGCGAAAACGCGGCAAGCAGCCGCGTTTAAAAATACATTCTGTCACTTTGGAAAGGGAAGAGTGACAAGCTACGAGCTACAAGCTACAAGTACCTTGCGGCGTAACAGCGCAGCACTCGTCACTCGTAGCTCGTAGCTTGTAGCTCAATAAACTCTACGATATCTTCTTTCTCCCCCACTCCCAACTTCTTGCGGATATTCGTCTTGCGCTGGTAGATGGTAGGAATGCTTTGCTGCGTCACTACGCTAATCTCCTTAGTAGAGAACCCGGCGCAGAGCAGGCAGCAAAGTTGTTGTTCCTTGTCGATGAGCAAGTCGCCGAAACGGTGGTTCATCTTGGTGTAGAATCCGTCGTACACGCGGTCTATCACGGGATAAAGGTCTTCCCAAACCAGCAGGCTGTCCACCGGTACCTCGTGGTTGGAGATGCCCGACATACGGCGAAGCAAGTCCTGATTCTGCGAGGTGGGCTGCGTAGCTACCAGGCGGATGATGCCCAACTGTTGCAGAAGTATCTTCCGAAAGAACTGCCCGTTGACCGTTTCCCCGTCCGTACCTGCTTCATCCGGCGCAGGGTTTTCACCCCGCGTGGTGGCTTCTTCCAGCAGGTGGTTCAATGCTTCGATGCGTTCTTCGGCATCTATCAGCCGGTAGCGACGGTTGCGGATGTACAGAAACGCACCACCGCCCACCAGCACCAGTGCCAGCAAGCAGAGCGACAAGGTCAGTTGCATCCGCTGCCGTTCGATGACCAGCAACAGGTTCGCCTGCGAGAGCGATTCCTTGCTTTCTTCTTTGCTACCGAGGGTACTTTGCATCGCCGAGAGGGCGTTCCAGATGGAGTCGTTGTAACGCGCCACGCCCAGGATGTCGAACGTGCGACGGCGGCTATAGTCTATCAGTGCCTGGTAGGTGGCAAATATATTCTCGCTCGTCACGAACTTGCCATTCGGCATAGCCAGCGCGCGACTCTTGTCCAGATAGTATTGGGCGGAATCGAGCTGCCCTTCCTTCAGGAAGGATTCCACCAGCACGGTATATCCCATCGACCTCTGGAAATGATGTTTCTCGCCCAGCAATGCATTCAGGCGGTGCACGGTAGCGATGGCGCCTGCATTGTCATTGCCCAGATAGGACTGATATTGGGCATAGTTGCGCAAGAAGTGTATCACGCTCACGGTATCTTTGTCCTGCAAGCCCAGTTCCACGCTCCGGTTCAGGTAGTAGTCGGCCGAGTCGCCGTGCATCAGCCCCATGGCAAGTCCCTGGGAGAAACAGAGTCCGGCAGTCTCTTTCAGTTGCAACGCGCGGCGGTAAGCACTTACCGTGCGCGGATAGTCTTTCCATACATAGGTATATTGATTGGCTTGCATTCCGAGCATATCTACCGCCTTGTTGGTGTCGCGCAGTGCCAGCGCCTCGGCCAGGCCGGTGTCGAGCAGGGCTACGGAATGCTCGTTCCGATCTGTCCAATAGAGGTACTTGGCTTTCATCAGATAGGACAACAGCAGATGGGAAGTGTCGCGGCGCGCGATGTAGTTGTCGGCGGCGCGCACCACCAGCGTATCTTCCACCATCGAAGAGTTCCATATATAGTGCACGTACGCCCACAGCCAGCCATAAAGCAACCTATCCTCGCCCGAGAGTTGCGACGGTTTCTCTATCTGCATCAACAGGGAGCGGACGCTGTCCGAACTTACTCCTACTTGCCCTTCCGCCATGCGAAGCAGGCGCACGGCATCGGTCTGCCGGCAAGCGGCGAAGCAGAGTATCACAAACAAACATATGAGGAAAGGTAATCGCTTCATTCTTATCTATCTATCAGTCTGATTACAAATATTCTCTCACCGCCGCTTCCAACTGTCCCAACGCCTTTGCCAGCAACGAACGCGGACAACCGATGTTGAGCCGCATGAATCCCTCGCCCGGCGTGCCGAACATGGTTCCGTCGTTCAGCGCCAGGTGGGCTTTGTCGGCAAAGAAGCGCACCAGCTCTTCCTGCTTCATCCCCAGGCGGCGGCAGTCTATATATATAAGGTAGGAAGCCTGCGGACGTATCATGCCGATGGACGGAATGCGCTCGCGCAGGTAGTTCTCTACGAAGTCGATATTGCCCTTTATATAGTCCAGCATCTGTGCAAGCCACTCCTCGCCGTGCGTATAGGCGGCTGCCGCACCGATGTACGCCAGCAGGTGGCCTTCGCTGAACTCGCCCGCTTCCATAAACTCCTGGAAACGGTGGCGGATGTCGTCGTTGACAGTGACGGCATACGAGCTGCCCAGTCCCGGCATATTGAAAGCCTTGCTGGGAGCCATAAAGGTCAGCGAGTTCTGTGCCGCAGCTTCGGACACGGTAGCAAAGGGATGATGCTTGTAGGGAGCCAGCGTCAGGTCGGCGTGTATCTCGTCGGAGATGACCAGCGTGCCGCTATCCCGGCAGATGTCGGCTATCTGCTGCAACTCGGCTACCGTCCACACGCGCCCGCCGGGGTTGTGGGGGTTGCAGAGAATCAGCGCGCGGCAACCGCGGATGTCCCTGGCAAAGCGGGTGAAATCTATCTGGTACTGCCCGTCGCGCAGGTCGAGCGGGGAGTAGACTACCTCGCGCCCCAGCCGCTCCGTCACCAGGAAGAAGGGATGATAGACGGGAGTCATCACCATCACCTTGTCTCCCGGCTGCGTGAAGCATTGCAAGGCAAACGCCTGCCCGCGAACGATGCCGGGCACAAAGGTCAGCATCTCGCGCGCCACCGTCCAACCGTGGCGGCGGTGGAGCCAGCCGCAGATAGACGTGTACCACTCCTCGCAGGCAAAGGTATAGCCCAGCACTTCGTGTTCCAGTCGCTTGCGCAGCGCGTCCATTACAAAAGGCGGGGTGCGGAAGTCCATATCCGCCACCCACATAGGGAGCAGGTCGTCGCGCCCCCAGATATTCTTTACGCCGTCCCACTTCACCGAGTCGGTGCCGCGGCGCTCTATCACTTCATCAAAATCGTATTTCATAATGCTCTTAGATAGGATTTACCATTTATTTGCTTGCAAAA
The DNA here is from genome assembly GCA_905203765.1 of uncultured Bacteroides sp. GTDB lineage: Bacteria > Bacteroidota > Bacteroidia > Bacteroidales > Bacteroidaceae > Bacteroides. Next base: position 1,752 of record CAJKXC010000044.1, on the reverse strand, counting down.
GTACGAAATATCTTCGCTTTTTAAGTAATTTTGCGGACAAGATAAAAAGAACCTCTTATGATTAAAGCCCTGTTTTTTGATATTGACGGCACACTGGTCAGCTTCAATACGCACGAAATCCCCGTTTCTACCATCGACGCGCTGACTGCTGCCAAAGCCAAAGGCATACATATCTTTATTTCCACGGGACGTCCCGCAGCCATCATCAACAACCTCTCCGCCCTGCAGGAACGCAACCTGATAGACGGTTACATCACCATGAACGGCGGCTACTGCTTCGTAGGCGAGGAAGTGATTTACAAAAGCGCCATCCCGCAAGCGGACGTGCAAGCGCTGATGGACTACTGCTCCGCCCACAACTATCCGTGCATCGTGGTAGGCGAGAAGGACATCTGCACCTGCCAGCACGCCGACATCGTCAACGAAATCTTCCACGACTTCCTGAAGGTGGACATACTGCCCGTAAAGACTCCCGAAGAGGCAATACAGGGTAAGGAAATCTTCCAGATGACTCCCTTCATCACCGAAGAGCAGGAACGGGAAGTGCTGCCTTCCATCCCCCACTGCGAGATAGGACGCTGGTATCCCGCCTTTGCCGACGTCACCGCCAAAGGCAATACCAAGCAACGGGGCATTGACGAAATCATCCGCCACTTCGGCATCCGCCTCGAAGAAACAATGGCGTTCGGCGACGGCGGCAACGACATCAGTATGCTGCGCCATGCCGGCATCGGTGTGGCCATGGGCAATGCCCAGGACGACGTAAAGGCTTCTGCCAACTACGTCACCTCTTCGGTGGACGAAAACGGAATAGCCAATGCGCTGAAGCACTTTGGAGTAGTTGAATGAATTTCGTCCCCGACACCCAGAACAAAGAGTTTCAAGACGCCTTGAACCTCATACAGTACACCCGTCAGTCCGTCTTTCTGACGGGCAAGGCAGGTACGGGCAAATCCACCTTCCTGCGATACATCTGCGAGAACACCAAGAAGAAACACGTTGTCCTCGCCCCTACCGGGATAGCCGCCATCAATGCCGGGGGCAGCACCCTGCACAGTTTCTTCAAGCTGCCCTTCTATCCCCTGCTGCCCGACGACCCCAACTTCAGCCTGCAACGCGGACGCATCCACGAGTTCTTTAAGTACACCAAGCCCCACCGTAAGCTGCTCGAAGAGCTGGAACTGGTCATCATCGACGAAATATCTATGGTACGCGCCGACATCATCGACGCCGTGGACCGCATCCTGCGCGTCTACTCCCGCAACCTGCGCGAGCCCTTCGGCGGCAAACAGATATTGCTCGTAGGCGACGTCTTTCAGTTGGAGCCCGTAGTGAAGGGAGACGAGCGCGAGATACTGAACCGCTTCTACCCCACTCCCTACTTCTTCTCGGCAAGGGTATTCGGTCAGATAGACCTCGTCTCCATAGAACTGCAAACGGTATACCGGCAGACGGACAAGGCCTTCGTCAACGTACTGGACCACATCCGCAACAACACCGTAGGCGCCCCCGAACTGCAACTGCTCAACACCCGCTACGGCACGCAGATAGAACAGTCCGAAGCCGATATGTACATCACCCTCGCCACCCGCCGCGACAACGTAGACCACATCAACGAAAAGAAACTGGCGGAGCTTCCCGGCGAACCGGTAACCTTCTACGGCGAAATCACCGGCGACTTCCCCGAAAGCAGTCTGCCCACCTCGCAGGAACTGGTACTGAAACCGGGCGCACAAATCATCTTCATCAAGA
>CAJKXC010000043.1 GCA_905203765.1 uncultured Bacteroides sp. | reverse complement strand
AATGTCCTATAGGACTAAACATTAATCCAGTCAACTAAAGTCAGGACAGTACAAATTGAAACCTTGAAACCGGACTTATTGCCCTGCCTTCACCCGCATTGCTCACCGAAAGGCGCTTGCAAGGGACGGTGAAGAGGTGAAACCTAAAGAAACGGTTAGCTTATGATACACCTGTAAAGATATGATTTTGTTTCATTGCAGGGGTATATTCAGTCTATTTTTGTTCCATTACAGAGGTATATACCCTCTTATTAACAAAAAAGGATGCCCCCTTGCGGAGCATCCTTTTCCTTATATATAACGGTTCTATTCTTATTCTTTTAGAACAGCTTGGCAGGATATTCGCCTGCATCCACCAATGCTTGAATCTTGTCGACTACGCTTTGGCGGTCTTCGGGGTAAGTGACGCCGAACCACTTGCTGGTAGTATCGAGCACTTCGACGGTAGCAGTGCCGTCGCTGATCAGCTTATCCACCATCAAGGGGATGAAGAATTCGCTCTTCAGGTTCTCCATGTTCTTGGGATCGCTGAGGAAAGCCTTGAAGAAATCGGCGCTGTAAGCAAAGTAGTCGGGAGTGAAGCCCCAGAAGTTCATGCTGACGGGAGTGGTTTCGGGAGTGGGCGCCCATTCGCCGTTGTCGTCGATGTACTTCACTTCGCCGTCCATGCGCTGAATCTTGGTGCGCTCTACAACGGAAGTCAGCAGGTTGTTGGCATCCGTGCCGCAAAGACCGCGGGATACGGTACCGCTCTCACTCAGCGTGTTGCCGATGCGGAAACCTACCATTGAATATACATTCTTTGAGCCGTCGGGCAGTGCGGAAAGGAACTTGCCCATGGTCTGGAAAGAGTCGCGGCCGTAGAAGTCGTCGCAGTTGATAACGGCAAACGGTTCCTTGATGACGTCGGCACCCATCAGTACGGCGTGATTGGTTCCCCAGGGTTTGGTGCGGCCTTCGGGGCAAGTGAAGCCTGCCGGGAGATCATTGATGGACTGGAATACCAGTTCGCACGGAATATGACCTTCGTATTTGGAAATGATCTTGTCGCGGAAATCCTGCTCGAACTCCTTGCGGATAACGAAAACGAGCTTGCCGAAGCCGGCGTTGATAGCGTCGTAGATAGAGTAATCCATAATAGTTTCGCCATTGGGGCCCAGTCCGTCCAATTGTTTCAAGCCACCGTAACGGCTGCCCATGCCGGCTGCCAGTAAGAATAAAGTTGGTTTCATATCAGTTATTATTTAAAAAGGTTAGTGTATCACAGTTGATAACGGTTGCAAATGTACGAAAATTTACGCTTCACAAAAGGGAGTTTTAGTTCATTCTCTACCACTATCCGGTCAAAAAGCCGCTTAGAACGGATAACCGATGGCGAAATGCCACGCCATACCGTCCTTGAACTTGGGTATGTTGTAGTAGCCCGACTTTCCGGTGTCGTACGGATCGTGCAGGGCTATACCCAGGTCGAGACGGAAGACGAGGAAGTCCATATCGTAGCGCAGACCGGTACCTGTGCCCAGGGCTATCTGCTTGGGGAAGTTCCGCAGGGTGAGTTCGCCGCCGGGACGGTTCTCGTCCTTGCGCATCAGCCAAACGTTGCCGGCATCGAGGAAGAGCGCCCCGTGCAGGTCGCCGATGATGCGGAAACGGTATTCCACGTTCGCTTCCATGCGGATGTCGCCCACGTGGTTGATGTAGGTATATTTCTTTTCGTCGTCGGGCGGATAACCGCCGGGGCCGATGCTGCGCGCCGAGAAGGCACGCACACTGTTGGCACCGCCGATGTAGAACTGCTCGGTATAGGGAGCGGCGGTCATATTGCCGTACGACCAGATGACACCGCCCGCCACACGCGAGGCTATCATCTGATTCTTGTCTATCCGGTAGTGGTAGCGGAACTCCGAGTTCAGCTTCAGGAACTGCGCAAAGGGCACGCCGAAGAGCTTCTTATCCTTCTGGCTGAAGGGCTTGCCGAAGATGCGGTAAACGGCGGAAGTCAGGTTACCCGCCGAGGCTACCGTAGTCTGCCACCAGATGGGGTTGCGCTTGCCGCGAAGAGAGGCATTATCATAGGTATAAGTGTACTCCATAGCGGGAATGAACTGGTCGCGCAGACTGACGTAGAGCGCCGGATTCTGCTTCTGCAACTCCCTGAAGGCGTCCGTAGGATTGCGCAGCACGTTGAACGTCAGCCGGAAGGGAGTGATGCTATGCTTGCTGACAGGCTTAGGCTGGAAGTCGTAGGTGGCATTTCCGCCGAAGGCAAGCAACTTGTAATACTTGGCACGGTTCATCTGGTCGACGTACAGGCGGAAAGTGGTGGTTGCCGGGAAGTCGTACTCGCGGTCGCCCATGCGGGGAAAGACGATGCGGGGGAACATCAGCGAAGTAGAGACACCCATTTCGTAACTGTTCATCAGGGAAGAGCGGTCTTTACCCGTCTGCCACTCGTAGGAGCCGTTCACTTTGACGTTCCAGCTCTCGCCGCCGCCGAATACGTTGTTCTTGGTGACGGTGAAGGCGGCACCGGGGCCCGTCTGGTTGTTGCTCTTCATGGTGACATTGAAGTCGAGCTCGGCATCATAGGGCTTGTCCAAAGCGGCAACGATGCGCAGGTCGAGCGTATCGGAAACGAAGGCGGTGTCGCGCGGCACATACTGCATTTCGGCATAACGGAAGATGCCAAGATTGGCAAGGCGTTCCTGCACACGGGTCTGGCGATAAAGGCTGTACAGGCTCTGCATGGAGCGCTGGCGGGAGATGCCGGCACTGTCCTGCACCTGGCGCTTCCGACGGTAGCCCTGGTAGTCGAGCCAACGGTAAAGCATATTGGGGCGCACGCGCAACTTGTCGTAGTAGTGGATGGCAAGCCCCTTATAGTCGATGCTGTCATTGGGTTCCTCGCCTTGCTTGCCGAGAAGATACACCGAGCGGTTTCCCACATGGAAGGATTTCTCCGCTACCTTCGGCATGGTCGGGGCGGGTATCAGGCGCATGATGACGTGCCCGCCGGGTACCATCGTCGTATCTGCCTGGTAGGTCAGATAGTCGGGACGGAAGTAATAGCAGCCCACATTGCGCAGCAGGGTACTGAGGCGGGTGCGCTCGCCGTCGAGGTCGGTGACGTTGAACTGCTCGCCCGGACTGATGAGCGAATGGCGGCGGCCCAGTTCCATGATGCGCGTGGTGCGCTGGCTGAAGCCGCGGTAGTACACCGTATCTATAAAGTAAGGATTGCGCATGTTCACCGTATATTGCAACTTGGCTTTCAGGGAGTCTTTCGGGTCGATAAAGGTTTGGTAACTTACCGAGCCGTTGAAGTAGCCGTAGTCGCGCAGCAGGTTGGTAGCGGCTTTCTGGCGGATGCCGGGATTGACGGAAGACATCAGCACCGGCGTAGCGGCAAACCGGTTGAAGATCCATCTGCCGAAACCTTTCTCGTACTTCTGGAAGCCATTGTATATCCACAAGCCGATGGGGAAAGGATAACGCACCGTGGAACTTCCCAGCAGGGAGTTGTTGGGCGCCGTAGCAAGCGCCGCCTCTACCTCTTCCATCGCCACCTCGCCCACGGCAGTGGTGCTGCGGTTCAATACAACCATCGGCTTCTGGCCGGTATAGAGTATTTCCCCTTCGGGCAGATGCTTGGTGGTGGAGCACCCCGCCAGAATTACTATTCCTATTATATACAGTATCAGTCGTTTCATCACCTTATCACTTTATCACCTTATCACTTTTCCGTCTCCAACGGTTTCTTTTTTCTCTTGAACAGGAACAGTTCGCTCAGACGATCCATCTTGCGGCGCAGCACCAAGCCGACGCCTGTCTCGGTAATCTCGCCGTCGAGCACGCTTTCGTAGTTCTTGTCGTAGAACACGCGCACGTAGCGGGTACCCGAGGTATCGAGGCGGTATTCCAGCGAGATATTGTCGATGAACGACTCGGCATCATTGGTAGCATTGGCCCCGGTAGACACCTTGCCGCCGATGACAATCTGCACCCGGTCGTTGAAGAAACGCTGGGAGTAGCGGAAGCTGAAGTCCTTCTGCGTATCGCCGGTATCCGCCATCGTACGGTCTTCGATGCCCACACTGAGGTTGGCATTCTTCAGGCCGCCGGCAAGGGAGTTAATCTGACTTTGAAGCACGGAGTTCAGGGCAGTACCCATCGTCAGGCCGCCGCCTTTGCCGCCGCTGTTCAGGTAGATGCCGGTGGCAAGCATGGCAATGGCCTGCTTGCTGCGCTCTTCGGCACCCATCGCCTGCAACTCGTTCTCGACCGTAGCGTCGTCGGGGGCGGAGAGGTCGAAGATCAGATCGGGCGATTCGAGGCGGTTCTTGATGGAGATGGAGACATCGAAGTTCACCATGCGCGAGGCATCGCCGTCGCCATCCGCCACAGAGGCACGCATACGCTCGGTAGCCTTCAGGCTGAGCACGGGGTTCATGATGTTACCGCGCCAGTCCACGTAACTGCCGGGGTTGAACTGGAACTCTTTCAGCGGGATGATGGGCAAGGAGTACTTCATCACACCACCGGAGAGGGTATAGCGTCCGGTCAGGTTCATATCGCCCTGCGGAGTGTATTGCATATTGAGGTCGCCCCCGCCTTCGAGCTCGATGAACTTGCTGCGGTCGGGGCTGAGGTCGGCACGCAGGCGCACGGCGTCGTCGATGTGGACGGACATGTACATTTCCATTCCACCCAGCGACATGGCGGGATGCTCTTCGGCCTGCACCGAAGTGGTATCGGTGAAAGAGGTAAAGGTTACCAGACCGTCCAGACGGTCTTCCACCGTCAGTGGGGAGTCGGTCAGGACGTACGTCACGTTGGTATTGCCCAGCAGGTTCATGTTGCCGCGCATGGTCAGCCCGTCCAGCGGACCGCGCACGGTGGCGCGAAGGTCTACAAAGACCTTGCCGTAGACCAGGCTCTCGCGGGTGCGGGGGGCATCGAGCAGGGTATAGTTCTCCGCCAGCAGGTTCAGGTTGGCGGTGGGACGGTCCATATTGCGGAAGTCGATGTTACCGTCGATGGTGAACGGGTTCTTGCTGGTGGTATAAATGGCAAACTTGTCGAATATCAGCTGGTTGTCCTTGATCTGCACCGGACGGTTGTCGAACCAGTAGCGTGCTCCCGCCTGGCGGGCGTAGACCGATACGCTGTCCAGCGCAATATCGCCGTGCATCTTCGGTTTCTCCATCGGGCCGTAGATGTAGAGTCCGCCGTCGATGTCACCGGTAAATGCCGCCACCTGGTCGGGGATAAAGGCGTTCGCCATCTTCAGGGGGAAGTGCTCGAAGCGGGTGGTGACTTCCAGGGTGTCCTTGCCGTTCTTCTGCGTCAGGATGCCGTCGGCAGTCAATACCTCTTCGTCGTCGTAGGTGAAGTAAGTATTCAGGTAGTGCGTATTCTTGTCGCCCGGCAGCCAGGTGGCGCCCAGACCGATGTCACCCACCGGCTGGCGTTCGTAGGTCAGCTTCTCCACATTGGCTTCGGCGGATACTTGCAAGGAAGTGGCTGTCTGTATGTAGTTCGCCTCGGCGGAGAACAGTCCCGTAATGCTCGGCATATAGGGAAGCATATCCGTAAGTTCGTCCAGGCGCAGGCGGCTGAGTTCGACGTTGATGTTCTGCAAGGAAACGGTATCCTTGCGGTCGGACTGCATGCGGAAGCACAGTCCGTCGTTGCTGTCCATGTCGATGTTGGCATAGACGCGCATATTCTTGTGCAGGTAAATCCAGTTGCTGTTGTCCACAAAGTGGAACTTGCGGTAGGCGATGATAGGCTCTTCGGGTGTCAGCCTCAGCAGAGCGCCGTTGCCGCGGCCACGGCCTTCGATAAGCGGACGGGCGTTGATACCGAACAGCAGGCCGGTTTCGCCCTTGCCATCCACGTAGTCCATCGTAAGTTCGGCATCGTCGTTGCGCACCTCGCCCGTAAGCGTGCTGCGGAAAACGAACTGCGGATTCTTAGGCCCGTTGATGACACCGCCCTGCAACTTCATCATCGCCGTGTCCTGACGGACGCTGAAGAAAATGGTGTCCAGTTGCAACGAGTCCATCCGCAACCCGTGGATAGCGGTGCGCCCGTTGATACCGCGCGTAGGGGTGAAGCCGAAGCGGAGCGTGAAGTCGTGGAAGGAGATATCCTTCGTAGCAAGAAGGTAGCTCACGGGATTCTGTTTTCCCGCCGTCAACTGCATGCCCGCCGAAGGAAGCACACGCCTCAACGCCGCATGGTTCAGGCTTCGCTCGTCTATCTGCTTCATCAGCAGGGCAACGAACTCGTCGGACTGGTCCATCAGTTTCTTCAGGGTGCTGCGTGCGCGGAACTGCAAGTCCAGGTCGCCCGCATCCAGTTTCAGTTTGATGGAGTCGTGGCGCGCCTCGGCTCCCAGGTTGAAGGCAAAGGGATGCTTCAAGGGCTGCGGGGCAAAGCCCAACTTATGCAAGTCCACTTCTTCCACGTTCATATTCAGACGTCCGTCCAGATACTTGCGGTCGAGGTGCATTCCGGCAGCTCCCTGCATCTTCAGCAGCGGGTTGTCGCTGGTAAGGCGGACGGTAGCAAAGGAGTTCCTCAACCGTGCACGCAAGTCCACGCCGGAGACGTTCCAGTGTCCGTATTGCAATTCTTTCAAAGAGGCTTCCAGGGCGGCAATGGTCTTGTTGGAAGCGAAGTCCGTGCCCTGCCCTTTGGCGGAGACGTGGGCTGTGAGCGTATAGATGGAGTCTTTGGGCAGGAAGTGGTGTACCTGCAAGGAGTTGACGGCAAGGTCGGCATGATAGGCTTCGGTAAGCAGGTGGTAGGAAGCATCCAAGTCCAGGGAGCCTTCCTGCTCCTGCAACTTCAGGGCGGCGGTGCACTGCGAGCCTTCCACACCCAGGCGGGCGGAGAGGTCCATGCTATCCGGCACTACAAAAGAGTCATCGGGAGCAGTGCCCATAAGCCCGGTCAGGAAGTTGAGGTTCTGCGTATGCATCTCCAAATCCAGGCTGCCGCTACGCTTCACGCTGTCGGTCAGGTTCCAGAACTCGCCGCCGCCGTTCAGAGAGAAGGCTCCGGGCAGGTCGGCGGTGAAGCGGGATATCTGCATCTGCTTCAGATTGCCTTCCGTACCGGCATGGATTACCAGCGGGCGGAACGGGTAGGCTTCCTTGAAACTCTCGGGCAAGCCACCGGCAAAGAGCAGCACGTCCTGCTTGCCGATGCGGGCATTGAAGCGGGCGGTGAGGCGGCCGGTAGTAGGAATATTGATCAGTTCCCAATAGGTCTGCGCGGTGAAGTTCATCTCGCTATGCGGAGTAAGCAGCTTCAAAGCGGGAACGCGGATGACGGTGGAGTCGGCAAAGAGCCGCCCCGTAAGCGAGGTGACACTCAGCCCGGAACGCTCGTTCATGGAGAACTCGCGGATGACGGCATTCATATTCTTGCCCATGTACATCACGGAGTCTATGCCGATGCGGATGTCACGCAGGGCGATGTGGGAAGGGTCGAAGCCTTCGGCGGGTTTCACCGTGGCAGTGTCGCCGGCAACAGGGACGGGAGCGGCAAGGCTGCCGCTGTCATAATTCACGGAAGTGCCGGAGAGTTGGAACTTCTTCCAGCCGTAGAACTGATGTTTCAGGTCGGCAGCGGCATCGGTGATTTCGGCTTCGCCCAGGCGGGCGGCAAGGCGCATAGAGTCCAGCGGCATCCGCAGGTCTACGGAAACGTTCTTCAGTTTCAGGGCATGAAGCGTCACTTTCCAGTTCAGGGCGGTTTCGGTGGTATCTTTGGGTGTCTCGGTGGTGTCGGCAAGCATCACTTGCACGTGGGTATCGCTGAGTTCGATGTTATTCAGTACGGCATCCTCTTTGCCCAGGTCGATGCCGTGGCTCTGAAGGAAGAATTGTCCGAGCACGCCTTTCACCTGCATGCCTTCTATCAGGTTGGAAGAGTTTACCGCCACCTGTTTCAGCGTGATGTCATCCACCTCTACCCTGCCCTTGAACAACGGCCATGCCTGCACACGCACGTTCAGGCTTTCCAGACTGAGCAGGGTGTCGGGCTGCTGCACACCGGCAAGGCTATCGGCAGGCTGCACCACACTGACGCCGCGCACCAGCAGGTTCAGGGGGAAGCGCAGGTCGATACGGTCTACGGAGATATCCATACCCGTAGCTTCCGATGCGATTGCCGTAGCCTGCTTCCGTATAAAACTTTGTACGGGGGGCACGTAAAGCAACACCATCAGTATTATAAACAATATGATAGGAGTAAGCACTACCCAAAGTGCTATTTTCAGCCATTTTCTTCTCATGAGAGCTTTATTCGATTGTCAGTGTTCAAACCGCTTTGCAAAGTAAACAATTTCTTCGGAGATTTGGTTGACAAAGAAGAGAAAAAGCACTTTATCGTCCGGGAACCTGTGCCAATACATCTTCTATCAGGTGAAGGGAATCAAGGGCGCTCTGCTTTATCCCTTCCGTGAAAGGAGAACCTTTCGAGGCTTCCAGCACTTTCAACAAATCGACCAGGCGGGAAGCACCCAGCAAGGTGAAAAGCGGAATCATTTTATGAGACACGGCAGCCACCTCGTCCGCATCTCCGGCTTCTACCGCCCGGCGCAGGCGGTCGGCATTCAGACGGGTTTCGGAAACGAAGCTCTCCAGGATGGAACGGGCGGCATCGGGGTCGTCACCGGAGAAAGCGGTGAGGGCGGAGAAGTTATAAGGTGCTGAGGACGGCGGTTCTGAAACGGGAAGCGTAGCGTCAGAGGCGTTGTGCGCAGTCGGTTCATCGGCTTTCAGTCCCAACTCGCGAAGCAGTTCCGCTACCGTGAAAGGCTTGTGCAGGCAACCGGCAAAGCCGTGTGCGGTGAAGTCCTCGCGCTGCATTTCGCTGCGGGCGGTGACGGCTATCACAGGGATGGTGCGGGCTTGCGGAATGTTGGAAGCGCGCAACAGCATCAGCAGATCGAAGCCGTTGATGGCAGGCATCTGTACATCGGTGAGCAGGACATCGAAGGAGCCGGTGCGCAGGGCGTCGAGCAGTTCATCGGGTTGCAGGCACGACACGGAAGTAATGCCGCTTTGTTCCAGCATGGCGGCGGTGAGGGTAAGCTGGATGCGGTCGTCGTCAATCAGAAGAACGCGGATATTTTCTTCTTTGTCCGCATTCATCATATCCGTGTCGTCCGTGTGCTCCGTGTCGTCCGTGAGCCCTCTCCCTGCTACCGGGAACAACGGTATCCGTAGCGTAAACGTACTTCCTTTTCCCGGCACGCTATCCACCTCTATCCCGCCTTCGAGCAGTTGCACCAGCATACGCACGATGGAGAGCCCCAGTCCGAAACCTTCCTGTCCCTGCGCACCCGGCAGGCGGGTGAACTCCTGGAAGATGCGTTCGCGGTCGGCAGGCTCCATACCCTTGCCGGTATCGGTAACGGCCACCACAAGCCGGCGGTCTTCGTAGCGTGCCGACAGCGTGATGCTGCCCCGGTCGGTAAACTTCACCGCATTGGAGAGCAGGTTATTGATAATCTGCCGCAAGCGCAAGGGATCGCAGATGAAAGTGCCGGACAGTTCGGGGGCGATGTCGCAGTGCAGCGCCAACCCTTTGGCAGCAGTGAGCGGTTCGAAGCTCACGCGGATTTCGTCCAGCAAGCGGGCGGGATGGAAGGTAACGCGGTTTATCTCCGCCTTGTTCAGGTCGAGGCGGTGGAAGTCGAGCAAATCCACCACCAGTTTCAGCAGATGCTCGGAAGATGTTTTCATATTGTCCAGGTAGAAGCGCTGGCGCTCGTCGGTGGTGAGGCGTGCCAACAGTTCGGCATACCCCATGATGGAGCCGAGGGGCGCTTTGAAGTCGTGGGTGATGGCAAGCATCAGTTTCTCGCGCGTGGCAAGCAGGTCTTCGGCGCGGCGGCGCGCTTCTTCCAGTTCGCGGCGGTAACGGTTGCTGCGGGTAATGTCCCGCCCTATTATAAAAAGGAAAACGACCGAAAGCAATACGGCGCCCACGGCAATGCCCCCAATGATGCGGGCGGAGCGATGGCGAACGGTCTGGCGGTAAGCAGCCTCTTGACGGGCACGCTGCAAGGTTTCTTCTTCGTAGCCTTTCAGCAGGCTGTCGATGCGGGCGGTCAGCATCCGGTCGAGGTGTTGCAAGCGCCGGTTGCGGCGCTTCACTACGGCGGTGGCGGCTTGTTTCTGTTGCGCCACGGCACGAATCCGCTCGTGCAGCGAGTCGGTAGGGTTATAAGGTTCGATAACGGTATCGGTGGCAAACTCCAAAGATGTCTTTACCTGGATAGCGGTATCTTTCTTGGGGGGAACGAACACTTCGCCCAGCCGGCGGAAGAAGCCGCGCTTGCGGGGCTTGGTGACAACGGTATCGCGATGGGTGATGACGCGGTGCTGTACCCGTTGCTGCGCCACGACGGAGTCTTGCTGGACAAGAATCTGTTCGATGTCGCTGGCGGAAACCATGCTGTCGTTCGCTTCGCTCAGGGCACGCAGCATAGTGATGGTGTTCGTGTCTTTCTGGCGAATCAGCACCAGCAAGCTGTCCGCCCACTGCATATCGTCGCCCTCGGAGTGCACAAGGATTTCCGTCTCCCTGCGTACAAAGAACAGGGAGAGCAGCAAGGCTGCCAACAACAATACGTAGCCGGCAACTATCTTTCGACGGGAAACATTGCTTTTCACTTTGCTACTTGGTTCGTTTTATACCTGAACCGCAGCCACAGCATCACGCCGGCACTGGTCAGTCCGAACGGGAACGCCATCCAGACGCCTACCAGCCCCCAGCCGAATACAAAGCCGCAGAGGTATCCTACGGGCAAAGATATAATAAAATAGGATATAAAGGCAATAATCATCATCGGTTTCACATCCGAGATGCCGCGCAGGGCGTTGGCAAAGTTTATTTGCAGCCCGTCGCCAAACTGATAGATAAGGAACGGGAAGAACAGCGCCGCCACCATAGCGGACACTTCCACATTGTCCGTGAACCATCCGCCCACCTGCCCGCGAAGGGCAAAGACGATGCTCAACAGCACCACTTCCATACAGAGGATAAGGTGGAAACCGGCGTATGCCGAACGACGCACGTTCAGTATATCGCCCTGCCCCTTGAAGTTACTGACGCGGACAGCTACCGCAGCGCCCATGCCGTAGAACATCATAAAGGTGAATTGCGAGATAGTCAGCATAATCTGGTGCGATGCCAGTGCCAGCGTGCCCAGCCAGCCCACCATGATAGTACTGAGGCTGAACGATGCCGTCTCCATGCCCATCTGCAAGCCCACAGGCCAGCCCAGCGCATTGAGTTTCCTGAATACCGGCGTCGACCAGCCCAGGCGCACGAAGCCCACCTTATAGCGGATGAAGCGCCGGCTGCGGAGCACAATCACCGCAAAGACCACCACCATGACGATGCGCGAGAACAGGGTGCTGATGCCTGCACCGAGCAGTCCCAGTTCCGGCATTCCCAGTTTTCCGTTGATAAGGATATAGTTGCCCACGATGTTGAGCGCATTGCCGCCCAGCAGAATCCACATGGCGGTCTTGGTATCGGTGATGCCGTCCGTGAACTGCTTGAAACCGTTGAACAGCATGACGAAGAGCAACGAGGTGAGCAACACCAGGTAATAGGGTTTGATAAGCGGCATCAGCTCTTCGGGCTGCCCCAGGAGTTCGATGCAGAAGTAGAGAACGGTCATGGCAACGGTCAGCAACACAGCCACCAGCGCATTCGCCACCAGGCTGCACCGCAGGGCTTGTCCGGCTTCGGCAAAGCGGCGGTTGCCGTAGTAACCGCCCACGATAGGGGTAAGCCCGTAGCTGAAACCGGTACTGAAAATGATGCAAAGCGTAAACAGATTGTTGACGAAAGAGGCGGCGCCCAGTTCGGGGGTGCTGTGATGACCGATCATCAGCGTGTCGGCAAAGCCCAGGATGATGACACCCAACTGTCCGATGACGATGGGGAGTCCCAGGAAAAGCAGGGCTTTGTAATGCCCGCCGTATGTCTGCATCAGTTTCTTCATGCTTTCTTATAATATAACACCACGCCGTTCTCCTCGCGGAACGCTTGCCGCGCCACTGTCTGAAGTTGCTCCGCCGTAACGGCACGATACTTGTCCACTTCGCGGTCTATGTCTTCCGCCTGCCCCGTCAGTTCAAACCAGGCAAGGTTGGTGGCTACATTCAGGTAATGGATGTTGCCGAAGATCTGGGTAGATTCGAATTTGTTCTTTACCTTTTCCAACTCCTGCTCGCCTACGGGATGCTGCCTCAATTCTTCCAGTTCCCGGCGAATGCCTGCTTCCGCCTGTTCCAGCGACACACCTGCCGCGGGCTTGCCGCTAATCTGAAGCAGTCCCGCATCGCGCGTGCCGGAGATATAGGCATCGATGCTGGCAAAGAGTTTCTGTTCCTGCACCAGCCTGCGGCTCAGGCGGCTGGAACGTCCGTTACTCAGTATATCCGACAGGATATCGAACGCATAGTAATCGGCATCCTCACGGTCGCACATGTGGTATGCCATGAACAAAGCATCGAGCGGTACGTTGCGCTCCACCGTTTGCCGTAGTTCCTCTGTCTGCACCGGTTCCTGCGGCAACTGCCTTACGGGAACTTCACGCCGGGGAATGGGTGCAAACCATTTCCCGGTCAGTCTGACGGTTTCTTCCCACGAAATGTTTCCGGTGACTGCCAGTACGGCATTGTTGGGAGCGTAAAAGCGGAAAAAGAAGTCTTTCACCTCGTCCAGCGTAGCATTGGCAATGTGCGACAAATCCTTGCCGATGGTAGGCCAGCGGTAGGGATGCACCTTGTACGCCAATGCGCGCATCAGATGCCCCACGTCGCCATAAGGCTGGTTCAGGCAACGCTGCTTGAACTCTTCCATCACCACTCCACGCTGCACTTCGAGGCTTTGCCCGCTGAAATCAAGTTCCAGCATACGGTCGGACTCCAGCCAGAAGGCGGTTTCGACATTGGCACGGGGCACGGTGAGATAGTAATTGGTGATGTCGTTATTCGTCCAGGCGTTGTTCTCTCCCCCCGCCTGTTGCAAGGGCGCATCATAGTCGGGGATATGCACCGAACCGCCGAACATCAGATGCTCGAACAGATGGGCGAAGCCGGTGTGTTGCGGATGTTCGTCGCGGGCACCCACGTCGTAAACGACGTTCAGCGCCACCATCTGCGTGCTGGTGTCTTCACAATGCACCAGGCGCAAACCGTTGTTCAGGGTCAGTTTATTGATTTTCATTCTGATTCAAATAAGGAACGCGAATTACACAAATTGCACAAATACAGAGTCCCTGAGACTTGTGTAATTCGCGAAATTCGCGTTCTTATCTTAGTCTATTACAGTTACTTTCTTAATAACCACATCCTCTTCCGGGCGGTCGCTGCGGTCGGTCTTCACCTTCTGAATCTTATCTACCACATCCATGCCTTCCACCACTTCGCCGAATACAGTGTATTCACCATCCAGGTGCGGAGTGCCGCCCACAGTGGTATAAGCCTTCACCTGCTCCGGCGTGAAACGGAATTCCGGTTCGCCTGCCACCTGCGCCTCAGCCTGAGCTATCAGTGAGTCCTGCAAGTTCACCAGTCCTTCCTGGTCGCCATCCTTGCGCATCTTATAGATTTCCTTCATGTGCTTCTGAGCCAATGCATTGAAAGCATTGTTCAACCGTCCCTGGTTCATCTGACGTTCCATACCGAGGAGCGTAGAGTCGTTATACACCTTTCCCGTCACAATATAGAACTGGCAGCCGGATGATTCCTTCTTCGGATTCACATCGTCGCCCATGCGGGCAGCGGACAGCGCACCCTTCTTGTGGAAGTATTTGGGATAAACGAACTCGGCAGGAAGGGTATAACCCACATCGCCCGAACCCAGCATCTTGCCCTTCGGCGCATTCTTTGACTCGGGATCACCCGCCTGCACCATGAAATCCTTGATGACGCGGTGGAACAACGTACCTTCATAAGTGCCGTTCTCCGCCAGCTTGATGAAGTTATCACGATGTTTCGGTGTCTCGTTATACAGTTTTACGATGATGTCACCTGCACTTGTCTCGATTTTCAGTTTTGTCTCTTTTTCCATGTCTCCATCTTTCTTTTGTCCCGATTTGCAGGCAGTCAGGCCGCAAACCAGTATGGTTAATACTACAATAAGATTTCTTTTCATAACCCTTTTCATTTAATTTAAGTTCGCAAAGATACTAAATTTGACTAAAAGCGCTTACCTTTGTCTCATTAAAAGAGATAAAAGCCAAGGTTATGAAGTCCATACTAATTGTAGAAGATGATATTACTTACGGCATGATGCTGAAAACATGGCTCGGCAAGAAAGGTTTCCTGGTATCTTCCGCCAGCAGCATCGCCCGTGCACAGAAACATATCGAGACTGAAAGTGTGGACTTGATACTATCCGACCTGCGCCTGCCCGACCGCGACGGCATCGATCTGCTGAAATGGCTGGGAGAACGCGGACTCTCCATCCCGCTCATCATCATGACGGGATATGCCGATATACAGTCCGCCGTGCAAGCCATGAAACTGGGCGCCCGCGACTACGTGGCGAAACCGGTGAACCCCGACGAGTTGTTAAAGAAAATGGATGAAGCGCTGAACGCATCGTCCGTTGCATCGAAACAGACCATGCATTCGCCCCAAACAGATGATGCGTTTGCCCCAAACAGACCATCTGTTTCGGCCAAACAGACCATGCGTTTCGGAGACGGAGAAAATCGGCCTCAGAAGGGCGCAGAAGGCATCTCCCCTGCTTCCGATTTCCTGGAAGGAGAGAGCGACGCCGCCCGGCAGCTTTATAATTATGTAAAACTTGTTTCCCCTACCAATATGTCCGTGCTCATCAACGGAGCCAGCGGAACGGGTAAGGAATACGTAGCCCACCGCATCCATCAACTGAGCAAGCGGGCACAGAAACCGTTTGTCGCCATAGACTGCGGTTCCATCCCCAAAGAGCTGGCGGCTTCCGAGTTCTTCGGCCATGTAAAGGGTGCCTTCACCGGTGCACTGACCGACAAGACGGGTGCTTTTGTAGAAG
Source organism: uncultured Bacteroides sp. (assembly GCA_905203765.1). Lineage (GTDB taxonomy): Bacteria > Bacteroidota > Bacteroidia > Bacteroidales > Bacteroidaceae > Bacteroides. Next base: position 6,082 of record CAJKXC010000043.1, on the reverse strand, counting down.
CGAACGGGGGTACCATCTTCCTGGACGAAATAGGAAACCTGAGCTACGAAGTACAGATACAGTTGCTCCGCGCCTTACAGGAACGGCTGATACGTCCCGTAGGTTCTACCAAAGAAATCAAGGTGGACGTGCGCCTGGTGTCCGCCACCAACGAAAACCTGGAGCAAGCCATCGAGAAGGGTACGTTCCGCGAGGATTTATACCACCGCATCAACGAGTTCACGTTACGTATGCCCGCCCTGAAGGACCGCCGCGAGGACATCCTGCTCTTTGCCAACTTCTTCCTGGACCAGGCGAACCGCGAAATGGACAAACAACTGACAGGCTTTGACGAAAAGGCATCCCGGGCCTTACTGGATTATCACTGGCCGGGCAATCTGCGCCAGATGAAGAACATGGTGCGCCGCGCCACCCTGCTGGCACAAGGCAAGTTCATCACCATCGACGAACTGAGCGACCTGAAAGAGTCCGCCCCCGTCCACATAGGCATGCCCCTGCGCAACGAAGAGGCAGAGAAGCAGCAGATTATCGAAGCCCTGCGACAAACCAACTACAACAAGAGCCGCGCCGCACAACTGCTGGGCATAGACCGGAAAACGCTGTACAATAAACTGAAGCTCTACAATATCTTCGACTGAAAAGTGTGGAACATTTCCACACTCCCTTCCACACATTCCACACTATTCCACACCGTTCCACACTCTGCGTCGATGAGGATATCATTATTTATCAACTACTTAGCAACAACTCCCCTACTTTGGCACGTCGTTTGAGATATATTAGGCGTAAGCGTTGAAGCTCTACAAAACGAACAAAGACACTTAAGCTAAACAATAATATATATATCAACCTAAAGCAAATGAATTATGAAAAAGTTAGTATTAGTAGCAGCCCTGTTTATGTTTGTTTGTGGGGGTTCGTTCTTGGCACAAGCTAAGACATCTGTACAACAGCCGTCAGCAACAACAACCTTGTCCAATGACACTGTTATCACAGATTCTGCGCAGACCGTCAAGAACGTGCCTGACACAACTGCAGTGGCCCAATAACAGTAAGCACACTACAAATAAAAAGCCGTTCCCTACTTGTCTATTCCGGGGAACGGCTTTTTTATACCCCTCGTTCCCCTAAAGGGGAAGGAGAATGGTCTTAGTCTATTATCAAACGGAGTATCTCCCTTCCCCTTTAGGGGACCGAGGGGTTACCAATGTCTTTCCGGGTAAACATCATTCCACCACTCCGGACTATCCTGCAACCAGCGTGCAAACCATGCCATAATTGAATTGTTCCACAACTCACGCTTGGGATAATCGCTGATGAAATGGTTCTCACCATCCACCTGGATATATTCTACCGGTTTACCCAGTATCTTCAATGCATTATACATCTGGATACTCTCTCCGATGGGCACATTCGTGTCGGCAGTACCCTGCAGCAACAGCAACGGGGTGTTTATCTTATCGGCATTGAACAGTGCTCCGTGCTTGGTAAACAAGTCCGGATTGTTCCACGGATAGCTTTCGGCAGCGGCAACAGAGTTATAGGAGTATCCCCAATAGCCTTCGCCCCAATAGCTCGTTACGTCACTGATACCGGCATGAGACACGGCGGCAGCAAACATATCGGTCTTAGTCTGCAAATACATCGTCATAAATCCACCGTAGGAAGCGCCGATGCAACCGATGCGCTTGTCGTTGACAAACGGATGGGCGGCACAGAATTTCTTGGTGCCTTCTATGATATTATCGGCAGTATAGTCTCCCCAGGCATTGACGTGGCGGGCGGAGAACTCCTGTCCGTAGCCGATGGCGCCGCTGGGCTGGATGACGTAGACCACATAATCGCGCGAAGCGAACAGTTGTGCGCAATAGGGTGAAGTAATGCCGCGCGTGGTAGGCGTGGTGCCACCATAGTAATATACGATAAGCGGGTACTTCTTATTCGGGTCGAAGTCGGGCGGCAGGCATATCATACCTTTAATCACGGTGCCGTCGGCAGCGGTGAAGTTCCATTCGTCCATCTTGCCCAACTCTATCTTGTCCAGGGTGGGTTTCATCGGATTGGCAAGTAAAGTGGAAGCCTTCTTCTTCGAATCGTAAATATAGCCAACGCCGACGCTGGTGTTTCCACCGCCTACATAGGCAGCTACCGAGGGGTTATCGGCTGCCAGGTCGAAGTCGGCAATCACGTCTTCTGCCAGCGGCAGCATCTCATAGCTTGCCGTCTTCGGAGAGTAGCGGTAGATGTGCCTGCAATCCTCGTCATCGGTATTGAAATAGATGCACCCGTCCACGCGGTTCCACTGCAAAGGGGTTACCGAGGGGTTGAAGTCGCGGGTGATGGGCGTTATCTTCTTCGTCGCTAAGTCCATGATGAATGCCTGGGTATCGAAGTTATTGGCAATGGGGTGGTTGCCGCAGTTCTGGCCAATGCCGCCAAAGGCGGCGGGGCCACCGGTCAGCAGGAGCTGTTTGCCGTCGGGAGAGTAATCGGCACCTTCCAGATAACCGTCCCACGATACCAATGTATCGGCTTGCAAAGTGGCGAGGGCTATCTCGAACAAAGCAGACAGCGAGAAAGGACATTCCGTAATGTTGGACTTGGAAGTGGTGCACAACAGTTTCTTTCCGTCGGGAGAGATGTCGTTCAGGTAAACGCTGTGGCTGCCATAAGTGAGGCGCTCGGAAAGACCGGTTGCCACGTCGTACTTCGTAAGGTAATAGCGGTTGCGCGAACCGGGGATGCGGTCGTTGGGATGCAGGACGCGTTTCAAAGGACCTTCCACCTTCTCGCCTTCGTCATTGGAAGAGTAAATCAGGTAATCTTCCGTGGGCGACCAAGCGAAATATCCGTCGGGAATATTCTTGAGCAACACTTCCTCGTTCATGGTGGCAGGATCGAGCACTACCAGGTTTCTCTGCCGCTCACCCGTCACCGTATAGTACAGCTTGTTGCTGGTGGGCATCCAACGCATATCTTCAGGAGCGTTGGGCAATATCAGCCGGCCGGTCTTTACTTCGGTCAGTTCGCAGCGTGTACCGGAACGCTTCGGGGAGTAGTTCTCCGAGTAGGTGGTCAGCAGGTACCGTCCGTTGGGAGAAAGGGATACCGAGCTCACACGGGGGCCGAAGGCTGTGTTGTGCAGGGCGAGGCGTCTCTTCAGGTCCGGGGCCGCCTGATAGCCGACAGCGGCAAAGTCCTTCTCTTTTTCGAACTCACACTTCAAGGCAGGCGCCAGCTTGTCGTCCGCCGTAGAGAGCAACTTGATGACGATCTCATAATCGGCTTCGGGCTCCATGCGCAGGCTCAGCACCGTGGGACGAACCTGCGACAGGCTGTCTTCCGCCGTATCTTTGGTCTGCCTGGACTCACCGTTCACAAATACTTCGAAGCGGGCGGGCGAAGAGATGTTCAGTTTGGCTTTCATAAAGCGTTCCGCACGCAGGTTGGTGGCAAACAGATAAAAAAGATTGTCCTTATCTGCTTTCTTCACCGCGACATAACCGGCTGTATCGGCCGCCATCCGTTCGTACGAGCGTCCGTCGAAACGAAGGTCGATGTTGGTTTTCAGTAAGTTTGCAACAGCGAACTTATCCCCTTTGAAATTGATGCTGTCGCCCTGGATAGGAGTGCGCACCGCAACGGCAGGACGCACGTTGTACTCAGCGAGTTTTTCTTGTGCCTGGACTGCCAGCCCCGTAAGAAGCAGCAAGCCCGATAAAATTGTGATTCTTTTCATTGCAATTAGTTATAAAGAGGTTTCAGAATGTTTCAAAGCCATTCCATAAATTACCGGAAGGGACGGGGGCTTCCACCTCAATCAGTTCCTTGGATACCGGATGCACAAAGCGGATAAACCGTGCGTGCAGGCAAATGCTGCCGTCCGGGTTGGAGCGCGGAGAACCGTACTTCAAGTCGCCCTTAATGGGACACCCCATCTTTGCCAACTGGCAGCGGATCTGATGATGCCGCCCGGTCTTGAGGTCTATCTCCAACAAATAGTAGTTTTGCGATTTCCCGATGAGCCGGTAGTGCAGGATGGCTTTCTTGCTGCCCGGCACTTCCTTGTCATGCGCATAACTCTTGTTCTGTTTCTCATTACGTACCAAATAGTTCACCAGCTCCCCTTCTTCCTCGCGGGGACGGTTCTTCACCACTGCCCAGTAGGTCTTTTTCACCTCGCTGTTCTTGAACATTTCGTTGAGTCGCGAAAGCGCCTTGCTGGTTTTGGCAAAAACAACAAGACCGCTCACGGGGCGGTCCAGCCGGTGGGTGACACCGATAAAGACATTTCCGGGTTTGTCATACTTTTCTTTCAGATACTGTTTCACGGTTTCAGAAAGTGGCGTATCACCCGTTTTGTCTCCCTGGACGATCTCGGAAGCGGTCTTGTTGACTATAATGATATGATTGTCCTCGTATACGACAGTCATACGCTCATCTTACATATTCATACCACCATCTACCTGAATCACCTGGCCGGATACATAAGCAGACATATCGGAAGCCAGGAAGGTAGCAATGTTTGCCACGTCTTCGGGTGTACCGCCACGGCGCAAAGGAATCTTTTTGGCCCATTCTGCCTTCACTTCGTCGGACAGGGCAGCTGTCATGTCAGTCAGGATAAAGCCCGGAGCGATGGCGTTGGCACGGATACCGCGGGAGCCCAGTTCCTGTGCGATAGACTTTGCCAAAGCAATCATACCTGCCTTGGAAGCGGCATAGTTGGCCTGGCCTGCATTGCCGTGAACACCTACTACGGATGCCATGTTAATGATGCTGCCTGCCTTCTGGCGCATCATGACCGGTGTACAAGCGTGGATAAAATTGAATGCTGATTTCAGGTTTACGTTGATAACCATGTCCCATTGCTGCTCGCTCATACGCATCATCAGACCGTCGCGCGTGATACCGGCGTTGTTCACCAGAATATCGATACGGCCGAAGTCGCTGTGGATTTGTTCCACCACCTTTGCAGTATCTTCAAAGTTGGCTGCGTTCGAAGCGTAACCCTTAGCCTTTACGCCCAGGGCTTCGATTTCTTTGGCTGTGTTGTCTGCGTTTTCGTCAATCACCAGGTCGGTGAATGCGATGTTTGCTCCTTCCTGAGCGAACTTTAAAGCGATAGCCTTACCGATGCCGCGTGCAGCACCTGTTACAATGGCTGTTTTTCCATCTAATAATCCCATACTGTTTTTTTAAGTTATTGATTAATGTATTTATTTATATCCCAATGCACCGAGTACCAGGCGGGTCACGTAGTTATCACGCACTCCGTCATCCAGATTGGCTCCAACGTAGCCCCGGATGTAAGGTACCTCAATACCCTTTACACAATAATGCACAATCTCGGCCGTCATGTCGATGTCGTCAATCTGGAAGACTCCCTTCTCCGCACCTTCACGAAGCACATCTTTGAAAAGCTGCATCTCCTTGGCATCAAAACGCTTGCGCACCTTCTCTACTCTCCAGATATCCCGGAAGAAAGTGGCACGGAGTGTCCCGTTGCGGAACACCACCTCTTTCACTGCATCCAAACGAGTATAAATCAGCTCCATCAGCTTCTCTTCCGGCGAGATATCCTTCTCCGCCACGTGCTTCATCCTATCCGAAAGCATATCCAGCTCCGACTCGACAACAGCCATATAAATATCTTCCTTGCTTTTGAAATAGGTATAAAGGGTTCTCCTACCTTTCTTTGAAGCGAGGGCGATATCGTTCATCGTGGTATTTTCGACGCCCATCTTTGCAAATAACTGACGGGCAACGTCCACTAATTTAGCTTTTGTCTTCGATACAGTCATAGTTTAATTGCACATTGCTTTATAATTTGAGCAAAAGTAAGATATTTCTCCATATCCTACAAACAATTGTGCATTTTATTAACAATCGGACGGAAAAAGAGAATAGAAAAAACGCTCCCAGTACTAAGCTATCTATCAATATGTTATAGATAAATACACACTTTATGCAAAAAATTAAGTGGCTTTTATTTGCATATTCAAAGAAAAGCCGTACCTTTGCACCCACAAAACATCGCGGAGTGGAGCAGTTGGTAGCTCGTTGGGCTCATAACCCAAAG
>CAJKXC010000042.1 GCA_905203765.1 uncultured Bacteroides sp. | reverse complement strand
ACAAACAGAACCAAAACCTGTTGTGCTACCATTACACCATAGTCCAAACATAGGGGCTTTCTGTTAAAAAGCGGTGCAAAGATAGAAGTATGTCCCGAAATATCCAAATATTTCGGGACTATTTTTCCTATCTATGTCTTATTTAGCGATAATCAAGTAATAATTCTTCTTACCGCGTTGTACCAGCAGGTACTTATCGTCCAGCAAGTCGGCCGTGGTAACTACCTGATCGAAAGCAGACAGCTTCTCTTTGTTCAAAGAAACGCCACCGCCCTGCACCAATTTACGCATTTCGCCTTTGGAAGCAAAAACTGCGGCATTGTCTACAAACAGGTCGACTGCTTTTATACCGGCAGCCAGGGCATCGCGGGAAACCTCGAACTGGGGAACACCTTCGAACACCGCCAGCAGCGTATCTTCGTCCAGCTTCTTCAAGGCATCGGAAGTAGCGTTGCCAAAGAGGATGTTGGAAGCGTCTACCGCAGCATTGTAGTCTTCTTCGGAGTGAACCATAACGGTTACTTCGCGCGCCAGGCGCTTCTGAAGAACGCGCAGGTGCGGAGCAGCTTCGTGCTCGGCAGTCAGGGCCTCTACCTCTTCGCGGGTGAGGGATGTGAATATCTTGATGTAGCGGGCTGCATCGGCATCGCTCACATTCAGCCAGAACTGGTAGAACTTGTAGGGAGAGGTATAGCGGGGATCGAGCCAGATATTACCCGATTCCGTTTTGCCGAACTTACCGCCATCGGCTTTCGTGATAAGCGGACTGGTCAAGGCAAACACTTCGCCACCATTAGTACGACGAACGAGTTCTGCACCGGTAGTGATGTTACCCCACTGGTCAGAGCCACCCATCTGCAACTTGCAACCTCTGGTTTCGTACAGGTGCAGGAAGTCGTAACCCTGCAACAGCTGGTAGGTGAATTCCGTGAAGGAAAGACCGTCGCGGGCCTCGCCGTTCAGACGCTTCTTTACCGAATCCTTTGCCATCATGTAGTTCACAGTGATGTGCTTGCCTACTTCGCGGGCAAAGTCAAGGAAAGTGAAGTCCTTCATCCAATCATAATTGTTCACCAACTCGGCACGGTTGGGAGCATCCGAATCAAAATCCAGGAACTTGCTCAGTTGCTTCTTCATGCCGGCCATGTTGCGCTGCAAGATTTCCTCGGTAAGCAGATTGCGCTCTGCCGACTTGCCGGAAGGGTCGCCAATCATACCCGTAGCACCGCCGATCAATGCCAACGGCTTGTGTCCGCAGCGCTGGAAATGACGCAAAATCATTACACTGCAAAGGTGTCCGATGTGCAAAGAGTCCGCCGTTGGGTCAAAGCCGATGTAGGCGGTCACTTGTTCCTTAGCCAGTAACTCTTCCGTACCCGGCATCATATCGTGGAGCATGCCACGCCATTTTAGTTCTTCTACAAAATTCATCGAATGATCAATTATTATTTAAGTGATTATCTATTAATAGCTTGGTTTGTATTAATGGGCGCAAAAATACGACTCTTTATTCGAAGAAACAACTCTTATCGTTTAAAAAAGACTTTACCGATGTTTGCCGATACAATCTTGTGCAACTCTTCGCTGCCTATTCCACGCACTGCGGCTGCCCGCAGATAGAGTTCCTCGATGGGGACAACGCTCTCGTCTGTCTCGATAAACAAGCGGTCGGCAGGGGTTGCCGAGAGTGCTTCCGCCTGGTACTTCTCGCCGAAAGAAAGGTAAAAACCATGACGCAGGTATTCTTCCGCCAGGGCGGCTTTACCGCGGAAACCGTGAATGACCCACGGCCTTGCGGGACGCAGTTCACGCCTCAGCCTCAACAGTTCATCGGCAGCACGCACCAGGTGGATGACCAGAGGCTTCCCGACTTCCTCTGCCAGGCGTGCCTGGTACTCAAAGACCTCGAGCTGCAAGTCCATAGGAGCATCCGCCAGCTTATCCAGTCCCGCTTCCCCCACCGCCAGCACCTGGGGATGCTGCAGAATGGTTTCGAGGCGGCTATCCTTACCACCCGAAGCTGCAATATGCCACGGATGTATCCCCACCGAATACCATCCGCTCTCCTGCGGAGAAAACGTTTCGGGATAACAGTTCACAATCGCCTCTCCGGGCGTTTGCGGCAACCGATGGGTATGTATGTCGACAGGAAACTTCATGGGAACGGATGATTTCATGATATGAATATCTTCATGGCACCGGGTCGTATCCCGAACCACCCCAGGGATGGCAACGCAGGATGCGCTTCACCGCAAGATAAAGTCCCTTGAAAGGCCCATGCTTCTTGATAGCCTCTACCGCGTACTGCGAGCAGGTGGGAGTAAACCGGCATGACGGGGAAATCATGGGTGAAATGCACTTCTGATAAAAATAGATGGGCAACAGCAGCAGATAGGAAAGCAGCCTTTTCATGGCTCAAGAATATTCTCGGCAATGCGTGCCAAAGCAGTCTTCATCCGGTCTTCGATAACCGAAGACTCCACCAATTGGTCCGAGAGATAGATAAAAGCAACCGCCAGCCGGCATTGCTTCTCCGCCAGCACCTGCAACAGCCCGTGCTTGTTCACACGATAGGCCTCACGTATCTGGCGTTTCACACGATTACGTTTCACCGCCCGCTTGAAACGGCGCTTCGAAACACTGACGAGGATGGAAACCGGCGCTTCCAACTCCTCTATCGGCAGATATACCACGCGCAGAGGGAAGACCGAGAACGAACGCGAACCGCCCGCAAACATCTTCTCTATCACTTTCTTCTTATCCAGCCTTTCGGCCTTGCGCAAGGTATTTGCCATAATTAGTTGTTAGTTACGAGCTACAAGCTACGAGTTACAAGTGCCCATACGGCGTAATACATTACGAGCTACAAGAATCGGGCAACAAGTCCGCATGGCACTTGTAGCTCGTAACTCGTAGCTCGCAACTATAGAATTACTTACCTTTATTATTCTCCTTGATAAACATGTCAAGCGCCGCCGTCATCGAGGGAGCCTGCACGCTGGGAGCTTCCAGATCCAGACGGAGTCCGGCATCACGGACAGCCTGTGCGGTTGTCGAACCGAAAGTTCCGATCTTGATTTCCTTCTGGTCAAAATCCGGGAAGTTCTTCTTCAGCGAAGTAACCCCCGCCGGGCTGAAGAACACCAGCATGTCATAATCGAACTTCTCATCTTCCGTGAAATCGTTGCTGACAGTGCGATACATCACCGCCTCGGTATTCTGAATCTTGTTCTTATCCAGCAAGTTCTTGATTTCATCCGTATGCACATCCGACATCGGCACCAGGTACTTTTCAGTCTTGTGCTTTACGATGGCAGGCAGCAGGTCGTCAATCTTTCCGGTATTTCCGAAGAAGATCTTACGCTTGCGGTACTGCACATACTTCTGGATATACAAAGCCACGGCTTCTGTTACACAGAAATACTTCATAGTTTCAGGGATGGTTACACGGAGCTCCGTGCACAGATGAAAGAAATGGTCAATAGCATGACGCGAAGTGAAAATGACAGCAGTATGATCCAAGATTGAAACCTTCTGTTGTCTGAACTCTTTCGCTGAAAGGCTCTCCACTTTGATGAACGGGCGAAAATCTATTTTCACACCGTATTTCTCGGCAATGTCGTAGTAAGGAGATTTCTCTGATGCCGGTTTCGGCTGCGACACAAGTACTTTCTTAATTTTCAACGTCCTAAAATTTTATTATCAAATAATCGTTTAGCTGCATCATCCCTTGATATAGCATGAAACAAGGTATGATTTCAAGGGCACAAAAGTATAAAATTAAAAGCAAACTGCCATATAAATTGTCACAAAAAAGCTTTATCCACTTATATAGCATCAATATCTTAGCAAAAAAGAACAAAATCAAACCGATTATTATTGTTAGTTGTAGATTCAAGTCAAAGTAGACTATGAACAGAGCAAACGGAAAGAGGGAAAATCCGAGGTAATAAAGCAAGGTAGTATACGACTCAATCCAGAGAGTAGTGGTACTTTCGTCAAAAAAAATCCAACCCAGGAAGGAGTAGAGCAGCCACTTGAAAAATAAATAAAGCAGACACACACCTATATATATACCCAGCAACAGGAACGGCTGTACATGGGTCACCAGTTCGGGCCGGACGTCATTGAAGTAGTTGAAAAGGCAGACGCCTGCAAGGACGCAGGTCTGTAGTATCAGCAGTAATAAATAGCGCATATCGGCCGCCGTAGAGGTGGCGAAGATGCTGGTGCGTTCGCGATGAAGCAGAAAATCCTTTACCAATTGCAACAGGAATTTGCGGCTGCGCGACAAAACATAAGCAGACAGAAAGAAGCAGCACAGAAGCACCACGGTGATACCGTCGTCCATACGCGGAGAATAAGGAAGGGGGATTCCCTCTGTTCCCGTCACTGCCCAAACCATCAACTGAGCTATCATATTGCAGCGAATTTACGGATGGATTCATCCCACAGAGGGATGGTATGTATCAGCTCCACCGCTTCCTGAGGCGTCTGTGCCACATGCCAGATGGCACCGTGCTGCTGCCGCATGAAGTTCTCGTCCACTGCTTTGTGCAGCATATCGAGCAGGGGGTCGAAGTAACCTTTAGTGTTCAATATTACAATCGGATTAAGATAAAGCCCCAGTTGCTTCCAGGTGATGACTTCCAGCAATTCTTCCAACGTGCCGCAACCACCGGGCAGGGCAATGATAGCATCGCTCAGGTCGGCCATCATCTTCTTCCGTTCGTGCATGTTCGCTACTTCCACAAGTTTGGTGAGTCCTGTGTGGTGCCATCCCTGTTCCACCATGAAGCTGGGGATAACGCCTGTCACTTCACCACCTTCCCGGAGCACTGCATCTGCCACAGCCGCCATCAGTCCCATGTTTCCGGCTCCGTTTATCAACCGGATTTGTTTCTGCCCCAGCAAAGCACCCAGCTCACGGGCAGCCTCGGTATAAGCGGGATCAATCTTGGTGCTCGACGCACTATACACGCATACGGAAGTAATCTTGTTCATCATCTTGTTCTATACCTTATAAATATGGCTGCAAAGGTACATGATTTCGGGGAGATTTGAAACAAGAGACGGCTACTTCCGCTCATACCGACTGATTTTTCGTAAATTTACGCCGGATTTAAAATATTACAGTGTGAAATACAGACGTTGGATTTATTTGGCTGTCGCCTTTGTCATTATATTGGCCGGGCTTGCTTCACGGCGATATGGTGATCTGTTACCCGGTTTTATTGCAAAGTACTCCGGCGATACCCTTTGGGCCGCCATGGTCTACTTCGGACTGCGATTCCTCGCCCCTTCGGTATCCCTACTCAAAGCCGCCGCCATCTCCCTACTCTTTTCTTACTGCATAGAGATCAGCCAATTATATCAGGCTGACTGGGCAAACACAGTACGAAACACCACCCTCGGAGCACTCATCTTCGGTCATGGCTTCCTATGGACTGATATGTTATGCTATACCGTTGGAGTACTGCTATCTACTGTCGCAGATTCCTGCTTTTCCCTGCCCTCTTTTAGGGATATTACTATTTCCAAAAAGAAAAAGCTATCCTAACATACAAGATATGGGATATCTGATGTTAGGATAGCAATTAAACAGATGATGACACACTATGCATTAAGTCTCGTAAAGACTAAACTAGCAAGTTGCCATTTCCCCTCTTCTTTCACAAATACTTCTGTTACCATAAAAGGAAATGTCACTTCATTCCCAGCTACTGTAGAGGTCAGGTGAATATTGCTGTAAACAACACCTGTACTCGCTGCAAACTTCACCGTAACCTCATGAATATCGGCATGTTTATAATGAATAAAACCCCTCTTAATGGTTTCTAATTCAGCATCCTTTCCCCATGCACCACCCATATGGACAAACATGGCATTTTCATGAAATAGAGGTTCCAACTTATCTACATCTTTTTCGGACATCCATTGCCATTTGGCGTTGGAGAGATCAACCAACTCCTGCTCAGCAGGAGTAAACACCTTTGTTACAACTTGCGTTTGCCTACTCGGAGCAGGGCGGACGGGCAGCACATTATCTTCAAGCCATTTTCCCAGTAAGTCGGCAAGCCGGGCATTATTTAAGTCCTGCATCAGAAAGTGGGTATTACCATAAATTCCGATTTTAGGCAACTCCACCAAACTGGCATTTCCCCCGTGACGATTAATGGTTTCTACAAATTTACGTCCCATTTGCAGACGTACCCGCCAGTTCTCGTCACCCAATTTTTCAGAAGGCGTTTCGGGAATATAATCTCCAAAATACATCACAATAGGAATCCGGGTCAGTTTCATAAACTGCTCCATCGGTACAGGCACTCCTTGCGCCCCACCGGTAAGGCCCTCGATTGGAGCAGGAACCTCACCTTCAGGGAAAACATATCCTCCCGGTTCATAAGCAACTACTGCCTTTACCCGCCGGTCTTGCATTGCAACCATCCAACCGGGAAAGCCCCCTGCCGAATGTGTTACCAAAATATTATCTCCAATCCGTTCTGTAAGTGCATTGATAGCTGCCACATCCTGCCGATGGTCGCTCAGGTCGGGTGTCATTTCACGAAAGAACTGCGATAAATAGGCAGAATCTGCCGGGAATTGCACTCCTTTGTTATAATCAGGCCAGACGCCTATGCGCCAGATATCGAACCAAAACATTTCGTCGGCAACAGGCTTTACAGTAGTAACGGCAGAACTTCTTCCTGCACGACCACGACCAGGCAGATCCATCACATACGTACTGTAGTGTTTGCGCAGCATCAAGGTAGAGAACCCGTCACGTCCGTCGGGAGTCATTTCCCAGCAGACACCCGAACCGCCATAACCGTGAACAAATACAAGCGGTAATTCCCTGGATTGCACCGGTCTTTGAAAATGTACGAACGCATGGTCTGCCCGATAGCTTTGCCCTTTCTCTTCCTGAGTAGCCCACCCTACGAACTTACTGTTATCATATTCACCTTCACGCTGAATTGTCTTTCCTCCTACCGAGAAATAACCTTGTTCCTGTACCATGACAGGTTCTTGCGCCGACGCTGTCGTTACACCAGCCGATAGTAATATGGCTCCAATATACTTCTTCATACTTCTATATTTATTTGTTAATCAGATTACTTAACACAATACGCAGGGAGTCTGATGAATTCCTGCCAAGATTCACTTCTATGATGTTCAGCAGTGCGGTCAGTTGTTCGGCAGTGATGCCCAAATGCAGACAGATACCCATGTGGCTATAGACCATCGGTTCAACACCACCTACACCAGCCAAGACAGAAACTGTAGCTAACTCACGCTCTTGATAACTCAGCAAATCGCGTTCAAAGATGTCGGCAAAAAGATGCTCTTTCAGGAATATTTCGATAACCGGAGCAAAAACGGCATACTCCGCTTTGGGAGCTGTAGCAGCCGCTCCCGATATCCCAGCAAGTATATCCCGTCCACGCTCATACTTGCTGTTCTCGCCCTGCACGGGTGTCGCCTCTCTCCCTACCTCATCATGTATCCCCCGAGCAGCACGCTCCTTCTCAACCTCTATGAATGTCTGTATCGCTCTAAGGCTACGTGGAAATCCGCAATAAGCATAGGCATGAATCAATATCTCCTTTATCTCATTCACCGTCATGCCCGCATCCAGCCCCTGCACCAACGCGCCTTTCAGATGCTCCAAATCTCCTTTCCCGGTATAAGATGCAATAGCAACGATGGCTTGCTGCCTGTTCGACAATACCTTATTCTCCTGTTCATAAGTCAATGCGCTTTGGCTGGTGGCTGCAAAATACTCACCGTCCGCCACCGGATTAAGCCACTCGACCTCATTACTTTGCGAATTGCACTTAATGGCAATATGAGCAAACCAACTGTCGGGAGCCGCACCATGCCAATGTTCTATGTGCGGTGCTATTTCAACCACATCGCCCGGATACAGCCTTCGGGCTGGCCTTCCTTTCTCTTGATAGTAGCCGATGCCGGATGTCGCTATCAGTATCTGCCCTCCGGAGTGAGTATGCCAACTATTTCTGCATCCCGGTTCAAATGTTACGTTAGATATGGGCATATTCAACTCTTCATTCGTAGTAATTGGAGCAAGGTAAGCCTGTCCGGTAAAGTTTTTGTTCCCGGACAGTTTATCGCCCAACGGGTATGGCTGTTTGAAGCCCTCAATAGTTGCGGATCGTGTGGCATAATACAACCTCTTGCCAAAAAACTCCACCAACTTGTTCACAGCCCGGTCTACGTATTCCGGCACATAATAAGTTTGGATGTGAGTGGCACCGGGTATAAGAAATAGTTCCTTGTCTGTGGTGCCGGTTGCCTTCTGAAAAGCCTCTTCAGTCATGTAGAAAGAATCGGCTTTGCTGCCCGCCACCATCAATAAAGGTTGATTGATCAAATCTATGTTGGAAGTCGCATCCCATGCCATCAGGTCGGGCAAGCTACTGACCGTGTATCTGAACGTAGAATTAGGATGAGCGTGAGTCTTGCCATAATAGATAAAGCCCTCCCGGTATAAGTCGAACGGCAACTTTGCTATCTGTTCATCGGTCAGTTGGGAATCTCCCGTATATTTCACCTCACCGCCGGCCATCTCCTGCGCCCGAGCCTCTATGCCTTGCCTCAGCCTTTCCTGAATTGTAGCCACCTGCGACCCCATAAATCCGTCCCGCCGTACTTTGCCCGAATTGAACATACTCAGAGTGGCCACCACTTTCAATCGCTTATCCGATTGTGCTGCCTTCAAAGCATATCCACCACCACCACAGATACCGAGGATGCCGATCCGATCCGCATCGACGCCCGGATAACGGGTAATATAATCCGCCATCCCGTAGATGTCTTCAATGCGATTGGCAGGCTTATCCACATGACGCGGCTTGCCGCCACTTGCCCCCTGGTAGGAAGCGTCTGCCACCAGAGCGACATACCCATTCTCTGCCAGATGTTGGGCATAAAGCCCCGCCACCTGTTCCTTTACACCTCCGTTAGGATGAGCCACTATTATTGCTGCATATTTCTTTGCAGGATCGTAGCCGGCAGGTACATACACATTGGCTGCAATATCTATTCCATGCAGTTGATAAGTTACCGGACGGATGTTCACCCGTCCCTCGATGTTTTCCCGGAGTGCACCGTCATAAACCAATCCCCAGGGATTGCTTTGTGCAGATAAAGCTGCAATGCCTTGACTAAGTACCGCCATAAGAACTAATTTGAGAATTAAAAATTTCTTCATAACCGATTGTTTTGTTGTGATGTTAATCTCGATGATGCAAAATTAGGTGAATCGACAGAGCGCCACAATAGACGGATTACTGATATGCTAACACTTTTCACTGCTCGTACAAGGCTATCCGCCAAACATCTAACACGAATTACTGATTAGCAAACCATAATAACCGATTCTGCAATGCCCGCTGTTCTATTATCAAGTAAAATCATTAACTTTGTCATGAAGTAACACAATAATACGGATTATGGGAAGTATCATAAAGTTAGAGACAATTCAGGAGTACAACCAGTTATTGGGAGCAGCAACCCTGCACCCCCTTGTCAGCATTACAGACTTTTCCAAGTTGAAGTCAATCAAGCATTGCCGGAAGAACTTCGGCTTCTACTGCGTGATTTATAAAGAACTTCAGTGTGGGACACTACAGTACGGCCGTAGCAAATACGATTATCAAGACGGTACATTGGTGTTCATCTCCCCCGACCAGGTGGCGGGTGCAGATGATGCAGGAGAAACACTAAACCCCAAAGGAATTGCGCTGATGTTCCATCCCGACCTGTTGCATGGTACCCCCCTTGCCCGTAGAATGCGGGACTACACATTCTTCTCTTATGAGTCCAATGAAGCCTTGCATATGTCCGAACGCGAACGTCAAATTATCCTCAACTGCTTTAATGAAATAAAAGAAGAACTGGAACATGCCATCGACAAACATACCAAACAGATTATAGCTTCGAACATTGAGACACTGCTCAACCATTGCGTCCGTTTCTATGAGCGCCAGTTCATTACCCGCGAAATCGTCAACCGCGATTTACTCGACAATTTCGAGCGATTATTAAATTCCTACTATGCTTCAGAGAAGCCTCAAACAATCGGGCTGCCTTCCGTTAGCTACTGTGCCGGACAGATGCATCTTTCGCCCAACTACTTTGGAGACTTGATAAAAAGAGAAACCGGAAAGTCTGCACAGGAATATATCCAACTGACTGTAATGGAGAAGGTAAAAGAACTGTTAGCCGAAAGCAACAAGACAATTAGCGAAATAGCCTACGAACTCGGCTTCAAGTATCCGCATCATTTAAGCAGGATATTTAAAAAAGTAGTAGGGACAACTCCCAATGAATACCGCTTGCAGGTCGGATAACCATATCTGCCATTCATAGCATTACCCTCTCCTTATCCCCGTTATCAAGAGAGAGCAATGCGCTGAATGGCAGATAGTTTATTTAATCAAGATTATTATATCGGCGGCATCGCCTGTATTCCCAGCACCCCACCTATGGTGGTGATGACGGCAGCAATTATCTTGAAGATTGTTCTCCAGGTGTTTTTTGTCATTTTCATAATGTTTTGTGTTTTAGTTTAATAATTAATGATTGATCACTGTTTCTTATCCCATCGGATTCTCGTCCAGGTCGCCGTCGCTGCCACTGCCACCCCCGTCGGAACCCGGAGCATCCTGAAGGTCGAAGCGCACGCACTTCACCCCGGTCACCAGCGAACGGGTGGCCACGGTGCCGTTCAACTGCCGCTTGGCGGAAGGCAAGAAACGTACTTGCAACGTGGCTTGCGTGGCGGACACCTTTGCCGCATCCTCCACACCGTTCATGGTGGACTTCATCGAGAGGCGGAAGGTTCCCAGACCATCCAGCGTCACGCTTTCAGAGGATTGCAGGTGGCGGGTCATCACGGTCACCAGGTTGTCGATAACATTCTTTGAGTCACCGGTAGAGAGCGAAGACAGTTCGGCTATCTCCTGAGCTACCTTGGCGGTGCTCACGTTTCCCGTCAATATCACACGGGGATAGAAAAGCTTCTTGCCTGCCTTGTTGGCAAGAACCGATTGAAATGATTTGTAAATTACTGGCATAATAGTTTTGTTTTAAAATAGTTAATAGAATGTTTTATATTCGTGTATTAAGCTTAACCACATTGCAAAGATAACGCTATCTCAGGTACTATGCAAATCAAAAACGCCGTTTTTCTTCATGAATTTATTCACGATACGAAAACACTATTTATTGCATAGGCTCAGCAGGTAGCGTCCCGGCTGGCGTATCTTGCCATGACTCTCGCGCAAGGCATAAAAGCCCTTCCACAGCGGATGTCCGATGGCCCCGAAGTTGCTTTTCAGGATAATGGCATACTGTTCTTGCGGGGAAATATGAAACTGGCGCAGGTTGAAGAGCAACCCGTCCAGATTGCGGCTCGTACCATCCGCAGGGGGCTTTACAGCCTCTATCTTTCGAAGATATTCCACCTCCGCGGCTGGCACAGCCGCGCCTTCAGCAGTGCCCCCGGTTTCGGGGGAACTATCGAGGAGGGTATGTGCTACGCTCTGCTGTGATGTGGTATGCTGTGATGTGCTATGTGTACCCGATGTTACATTTTCGGGCTTAATTGCTACATCTTCACGGCTGGCGGCAGTCGCGTCCTCATCGGCTGGCGACTCGTCCACCAGGCAGTAGCGGGCATCTATCACCGAAGACTTCCGGCGCTTGGTGCTGAATAGGAACTGCCGCTGTATTTCAGCAGAAGTCAGGATGCCGTATTCGCCGAAGAGGGCGGCATCAAAGATACCGTACTCCACTGCCAGGGCAAGGATGCGCTTCACGTCAGCGGCACTCTTTTCGTAGAGGCATGCCGAGAGGTCTTCGTAGAAAAGCTCGTCGGCACGCACGTAGTAGCCCTCGTCGGCATAGATGCAAGAGAGAGCTCCCAGCAGGATGGCAAAGGCGCCGTCGCCCTCGCGTTTCATAATGCGCCGCACCAGGCGGTCGTGCATAAAGTCTGTGTTCAAGGGGAAGTAGTCGAGCCCCCGTTTTTTGATTCTGGACATGATGGTTTGGTGATAAAGTGATAAAATGGTAGAGTGATAGAGTGATTAGTGATTAGTCCGGGCACTGGCTTTCACGCAGGCGTTCCCGCTTGGAGAGTACGCTTTGGCGTACCACCTGCAAGGCGTGCAAGATAAGAGCCATACGAAGGGAGCGATCCGATATTCTGGTAATAACCGGATAGTGGCAAGCTATATCCACAGTTTGTGAACAGTGATAGCGGGCATTACTGAACTCCCTGCGGCACTCTTTGCAATAGTTGTCCGGAAGGTTTGTATGCTTATTGATATAAAATAAGTCCATAGAGAGCGCTCTGTGGCAGCATCCGCAGATGCGGAGATTGTTTTCTGAAATCTGTTCCATGATGGTGTTGTTAATAGTTAGTACGATAGTTATCCTTTCAGGCACCCCGCCGCCAGATGGCTGTGAGTGCGATTTTACAAATACATATATCCGGTGTATTGCATCTATAGATGCAGCGGGCGGGATCTATAGATGCAGCAGACGGCATCTATAGATGGAGCAATGTGGGTATTTTCCATAATTCTTCTCTTTTTAGTTTGCGTTTATAAAACAAATAGCTATTTTTGTCCCAACAAAGATAATAGAGTTTTCATTTATAAAACAAGCGATTCACCGAATAAATTCTTAAAAAAAGCGTAATCCGATATAAATGAGAGACTAATAAATTCCGCAAAATTCATAGGATATAAACCCCGAAGATATGGAGAATGACAAAGACCTGATGTTCTGCGTGGCAGACATCATAAAGCGAGCCAAACTGGTAAAGGGATTCAAGGCAGACAGCGAGCTTGCCGCCTTCCTGGGCATATCGCGCTCCACGCTGAGCAACTGGACGGCACGAAACAGCATCGACTTCGCCCTGCTACTGAGCCGGCTGAACGATGTGGACTACAACTGGCTGCTGACGGGCAAGGGCACCCCCGTGCACCACGCCGCCTTCTGCGACAGCGAACTGATACGGGGTGAAGTGGAGATACTTCACAATCCGAAAACCGCCGACCCGGTGGACGACCGCAGCGTGACGCTCTACGACATCTCCGCCGCCGCCAACCTGCAGACGCTCCTTGCCGACCGTCCGCAGTATGCCCTGGGCAAGATCACGATTCCCAACGTGCCCCGGTGCGACGGCGCCGTCTATGTGAATGGCGACTCGATGTACCCCATCCTGAAGTCGGGCGATATCGTGGGCTTCAAGTCCATCCAAAGTTTCAGCGATGTCATCTACGGCGAAATGTACCTCGTCTCCTTCCAGCGCGGCGGCGACGAATACCTGGCGGTGAAGTACATCAACCACTCCGAGCAACCGGACTGCATCAAGCTGGTGAGCTACAACGCCCACCACGACCCGATGGATCTGCCGCTGGCATCCATCAATGCAATGGCGATTGTGAAGTTTTCGATACGAAAGAATATGATGATGTAAAGCGGGAAGAGGCAGGCGGTACGAACTAAGCGGTTAGAGCCGCTCCACCGCCACCCCCTTCTCCGAAACGGCGCTCACGCGGAAGCAACCATGCACGCCGCCGCTAATGTTTCCCTTTATGTTGGACGGCACGGGAGTATACGCTCCGCCATCCGTGCGAAGTTGTTCTATCATCTGATAGTAGGTATCGTAGCAGCTTTTGGAAATGGTCTGCGCCCAGACGTATATGGAATCATTGGCACTATAGTTCCATCCGGGGCCATAGCCAAAGGCGTTTTCTCCATCGGCAATGATGAAGTCCTTCACATTCTCCTCCATATACTTATCCTCCACGATGGAAAAATACCATTCATTATTCGCACCGAAAAGGCGGCTGGGATTGGATATCCCGCCAGAAACAACATACGAACTGGGATAATGATAGAACAGATAGTAGTTTTCGCCCGGCGGATTGGTGAAACTGATGCAGGGAGCAGGTTCCTTCCCTTTCTCGCCCAGGTCCACCAACTTGTACGTCATATCGGTGATGTTGAGGGCAGGCTCCATCCTTTGTACATCCGACTGGAAATGCTTGCCTCCCTGATAGATATCCAGCGAATAAGAGTGTCCCTCTATCCCATAGATTTTGGTGGTGACGTATACCCCGTCGCAGTAGAACTCATACATTCCATTGATTACAGTGCTGTCATTACGCTGCTTTGCATAGTCGTAATAGTCGAAAAAGACACCTCCATATCCACCCCGGTGCGGGACAAGTGCCAACGTATCACGGATACCTTCCGTGACATCTGTAATCACCACCACGGCATCATCTATGCCCTGATAATAACTTCTGTTATCTTCAGTGAGACCGACCGGCCTCGTCAGGCGGAAAAAGTAGGGGGGAACTTCGTTCGTGAGCACACCCTCAAAAACAATGTCATCCGATATATACTCCACAGAGTCTATTGTAATCTCTTCCTCGCAACCTGCCAAAAAGATACACAGAAAGAGCCACGCCGAAAAAAAGGAACGTTTCATCATTTATGGTTATTTTAATTGCATCAGAACTTAAAACTATACGTCAGTGACGGTACTATGCCGTAAAGATACATCTTGTAGATGCGGGGATAGTCCATAGAAACATATCCGTCGCGTCCGGCATAGACGGAGAAAGCATTCTTCCGGTTATAGACGTTGTTCACCGAAAGCGTCAGGCTGCGGTCTTTCCTAAACCAATAGGTCGCCGCCAGGCTTAGCTCGTGGAAGGCGGGAGCGCGATAACCGCCACGGGCGGAATAGATGTAGAACACAGCATCCTGGAAGTGATACTTTCCCACCGGCAGCGTCAGGCACATGCCCGAAGCGTAGGAGAAAGTGGACGAGAGCGACCAGCGCCAGCCCGGCTTCCAGTTGAGGAACAGCTTCAGGTTGTGCGGGCGGTCGTACACCGGACGGTATTCTACGCCGCCGATATTGTTCCTCGCGCGCGACAGCGTGTAGCTGAGCCAGCCGGTCAAATTGCCCCGGTTCTTCGATAAGTAGAATTCCACGCCGCCGCCTTTGGCAGAGCCGGACTCTACTTCGGTTTCTATCTGCTCGTTCTGGAAAACATCGGCATTCTCCTTGTAGTCCACCACGTGGCGCGTCCGGCGCAGGTAGGCTTCCACCGAGAGGGTGTAGCTGTTTCCGGCGAAGCGGTGCTCGTAGCCCAGCGCCACCTGCCTCATCACCGAAGGTTGCAGCAGTGCATTGGCAGGCATCCACATATCCGAAGGCAAGCCCACCGAAGAGGTGGAAAGCATGTGTATGCTCTGCGCCGCATGGGTGTAGGAGAGCGTAAAGCGGTTGGCAGAATTGGGTATATAGGAGAATTCGCCGCGAGGTTCGGGGTTGATATACGTCTTTGCCCCGTAGGTGGAAGTTGCCGGGGCATGGAGCATCGTCAGGCGGACACCGCCATTCAGCAGGAAGTGGGACGAAAGCCGGTATTCACCCTCGGCATACACCGCCACGTCCCACAGGTTTCGCCTCGACAGGCGCGAAGGCACTACATTGGAGTCTTCGTCGTACTTCTCCACCGCTCCGGGCATGGTGGTGAAGCGATGTACGCTGATGCCCCACTTCAGAGTGAACGCGTTGCTCAGATGAGTTTCCCAGTCGGACTGCAAGCGGTAAGACTGCATATCCGATTTCCACAGGTAGTGCAGCCCGTCGGAGAGGGATTTGTATCGGTAATAGTAATTGCTGAAAACGAGGCTCGTGTTCACGTTCGTACGGTCGCTCAATACGTAGTTCCAGCGCAGCGTGGCGGTGGCGTTGCCCCAGTCCATACCGTAGCCCTTCACCAGTTTGCTGAATGCGGTGTGATCTCCGCCGCTATACACCGAGAAGAAGAGGCGGCTACGCCGGTTCAGCGCCCAGTTCACCTTGCCGTTGACGTCATAGAACAGCATCTCCGGCTTGGATGCCAGGTCAGTGCCCAACAGGCTGACTACCGGCCCCGGATAGCCGAATCTGCCGGAAACCAGGTAGGAACCTTTGTCCTCCTTCAAGGGCCCTTCCAGCAACACTTTCGAGGCTATCAGCCCGATGCTGGCGTTGCGTTCATGCTCTTTGTTGTTACCTTCGCGCATACGCACGTCTATCACCGACGAGGAACGCCCGCCATACTTCAATGGAAAATAAGACTTATAAAGGTTGACCTTCTGAATGGCATCATTGTTAAAAACCGAGAAGAATGACAAGGCGTGGGTAGGGTTATAGACCACCGCTTCGTCCAGCAGCACCAGGTTGCCCCATTGGTTGCTTCCGCGCACGGAGATGTTATTGGCTCCTTCGTTGCCACTCTGCACACCGGGCAAGAATTGCAGGGATTTCATCAAGTCTGCCTCTCCACCCACGGCTGGCAAGGCTTGTATGTCCTTTGCTTCCAGAGCATACTGCCCGCTATGCTTGCGGCTTCCTATCACTTCGATACCTTTCAACAGGTATTCGTCGGGTTGCAGGGCGATGTCCACCACTGCATTGTCGGTCAGAGTAAGCGTTTTCGTCCAGGTGACATAGCCCAGTATAGAGCATTGCAGCATACATTCCCCCTGGGGGAGCGAGACGGAGAACAGCCCATACTCATTCGTGGCCATCCCCGTTCCCGATTTCTTTTCCAACACATTGGCATCGGGCAGAATCTCCCCCGTCTTGGCATCCGTCACACGCCCGCGCACCACAACTCGCTGCGCGGTGGCAACTTGCCATCCCCCCAATAGAATACAGATATAGATAAGTAATCGCTTCATTTGGTTTGCAATTCTTGATTCAGAAGCTTGGTCAATTCCTCATAAGAGTTTGTAATATATACTAAACGGTCATTAATAATAATGGTAGGAGTGGCAAAAAGTCCTCGTTCCATCAATTTACTAATAGTATGGTTCACGTTGTTGTAATTTTCAGCCGACATGAAGTCTCGCTTATATTCTGCAACATCCAACCCCATATTTGTTGCAAGATCATAGACAAACGCAGAATCGATTCGGGCATTATGTGAAAACATTGCATCGTGGAACTCCCAAAACTTTCCGTATTTATCAGCTGCTTCACAAGCCAGTGATGCAGGTGTCGGTTCATCAGCAAAACTCACGAAACCAAACTTCACCCTATCTTGATATTCATTATAAATGCGCTTCAATGTTTTCTCAAATTCGGCACAACGCTCACAATTAGGCATAGCAATAGTAGTCCTTTTGTTTTCATTGATAATATTTAATAATTTGAAAACAAAGGTCACAAGTTTTCAAGTAAAATCAAAAAAACAAATGGTAACAATGGTAACAAAGCAACGTTACAAACATTACAAAACGGGAATAAATCACTGATTATCAGAATAGAATATATGACAGAACATATCATCATCCACTTTCTTCTTTATACGGCTTTTTCTTACTTTCACAGCATCTGAGGAAACATTTAATATATATAGAATGATAATTGGTGGATAGCGAAGCAGGGATAACACACAATAAAATGAATCATCATTGGTTAAAGCCGGATAATGTTCCTTTAAATCTCTCATAACATCGGCAAACGTTTTCCTAATGTCATTCACAACTACTTTCCTATAAGTATCAGCTATATTAGCCTGCATTTTGAGGGCTGCCTTTTTCAATTCATTCAAACGCTTATAACCTTCTGTAGCTTCAAACAGAGTTCTACAAATCAGAAAGCGCTCTTCCTCCAACTTATGCAATTCGGCGCTTCTATTACTTATAGTCGATTCTGATTCTTTTTCATTTAAAAGCATCACCTCAACACGGCTTTCCATCAAACGCTGTTGCAAGGCTACGTACTTTTTCTTGCGGCGGCCATCGCGCCACAAGTACAATGTAATCAATGTGAATGCAAGCAGTAGAAAGACGGTTATCAAAATTGCGTTTATCCGTTGACTTTTAATAGATAATTCACGTTTGTGGAGTTCAACTAAATGATTATCCATCAGTTTATCAAGTTCTGCACGATTCTTCATTCCTTGAATTGAATCATAGAAAACAAAGAAAGAATCAGCACATATAGTAGCCTCTTCCCATGACTTCATCTTTTTATATTCTTGAAATAAGCAATCATAAGAAGATATTTTCACATATATATTAGAAGATCCAACAGCTTTCTTCCAATAATAAATCGCAGAATCACTTTGATTTAAATTGCTTAGAATGTCCCCTTTAACAGAACAAGCAGACACATAATCCTCTTCTCCTTCCCAATAAAGCAAGGCTTTTGAAATACAAGATTCAGCTTCAGCATATTTACCTTGTTCATTATAAAGTGCAGCTATATCATTATAGATCGTAAACAATAAATCGGAATGCCGGAGAGCGGAAGCCATTTTCAACGATTGCTGATAATACACCAAAGCGCTATCCAATTGGTATTCCACCAAAAAAGTATCTCCAATATCATTCAAGGCATAACAAGCACGCACAGAGTCTTTCTTCATACACAAATCATACCCCTTCCAATACATGCCTCTTGCCGTTGAGCGCAAATCTTGCTCACTATAACAATCTCCCAAATGGCTATACAGCATAGCCAAAAATATAGAGTCATTACTCTCTAACATCAGATCCAAAGCCTTTAGATAGAGGTCAATAGCTTCAGGCAGTTCTTTCTGCTCCACATGCACGCATCCCCAATAGAAATAGGACTTTGCCAGCAGCTCCTGCTCCCGGCTGCCCTCATAATAATCCACCGCTATCCTTATCAAAGAATCGTTCCTCAGCAGCACACAGCTTTTGTATCGGGCCTGGGTCAGCAGCAGGGCATACAGTGCACGGTCCGCTCCCCGCAAATCCTGCGGAGAAGGTATCTGCTCCAACAGCAGTAAGCCGCTATCGGGATTGGTCCACATAATGGAATCGGCAGTGAGAAGTGTAGGGTAAGTGGCAGCCTTCTCCCTCCGGCAAGAGTAGCACAGGAGGAGAATTCCTAAGCAGAAGGAGAGAACAAGCAGGGTGTATTTCATATTTTAGTATTATTGTCGTCGTGCCACAAAGGTATATGATTTAAGACAAACTGCCGCCACCTGCCCTTGATTTATTGTCGGTAAAGAAGAAGAAAGAGATTCGTTTGCCGGTAACAGATGAACTGTTCTGCTCAAATAGCCAAATTAGGGAATGTAAATTAGCCAAATTAGGGAAAAATAAATAGCCAAATTAGGGAATATGATCAAATCATTGTATATTTGCCATTGTAAATAAGCAATTTAGCATGAAAAAGTACAAAGAGAGGATAGCTGATAGAATGTTGGCAAGGAAACTAGCCGGTAAAGGTGCTGTGCTGATTGAAGGACCTAAGTGGTGTGGAAAGACTACTACGGCAGAACAGCAAGCAGCAACCATCGTCTATATGGACGACCCTGTGCAAAAGGAGCAGAACATTAAAATGGCCGATATAAATCCAAAGGCGCTTTTTATAGGTGAAACACCCATCTTGCTGGACGAATGGCAAATAGCTCCTAAGCTATGGGATGCCGTCCGTTTTGAAGTAGACCACCGCGAAGAACTTGGGCAGTTTATCCTTACAGGCTCTGCGGTGCCGCCCGATTCCGACGAAATCCATCACACAGGAACAGGACGGTATGCATGGCTTACAATGCGCCCCATGAGCCTTTATGAATCGGGAGAATCAACAGGGGAGGTCAGTATCAAGGAGCTTTTCGACGCACCAAATCAAATACTGGGAATCAATAAACTTACACTGGAAGACCTGGCATTCCTCATTTGCCGGGGAGGATGGCCCAGGGCAACGACCCTTGAAGGGGAATTGGCACTTGACCAGGCAAAGGATTATTATGATGCAGTAACCAAGTCGGACGTCTCAAGAGTAGATGGTGTGAGAAGAAATACAGAAAGAATAAAACTGCTCATGCGGTCTTACGCCAGGCATCAAGGGGCACAAGCACCTATCAGCACCATTGCGGCGGATATGAAAACCAATGATGAAGAGTCCGCTGATATGAAGACCATTAGTTCGTATTTAGACGCATTAAAAAAAATCTTTGTTATCGAAGATTCCGTGGCTTGGAATCCGAACTTACGCTCCAAAACAGCTATCCGCACCTCGGACACCCGCTATTTCGTCGATCCTTCTATTGCAGTTGCCGCATTAGGGCTAGGTCCGAACGATTTGATAAGCGACCTCAACACCATGGGACTTCTATTTGAGACACTGTGTGTTCGAGACCTTCGTGTCTTTGCCGATGCCCTGGATGGGCAGATTTATCATTTCCGGGATAAATACGGATTAGAATGCGATGCCGTTCTCCATCTGCGCAATGGAAAATTCGGACTGATTGAAGTGAAATTGGGTGGCGACAAACTGATTGAAGAAGGAGCTGCCACACTAAAAACGCTTGCCGGCAAAATAGATACGGATAAGATGAAATCTCCTTCTTTCCTGATGGTGCTGACGGGTACGGGCAAATTTGCCTTCCGCCGTGAAGATGGCGTGTACGTTGTGCCTATCGGCTGTTTGAAAGATTAGTTTCGGCTTTATCACCCCAAAAATCAAAGGCTGCCACTCCCACCCCGATAATTCGGAGCAAGAGGGCAACCTTCTATATAAATAGCTGTAAAGCTATGCTGATTACTTTTTCAATTGACAATTGACAATTGATAATTGACAATTAAGGGGGGGCTATAGGCGGAAGGCGGCTTTCACCTTATCGACGTAGTCCAGCTTCTCCCAGGTGAAGAGTTCCACCTCTATCTCCTTGTCGCCTTCGTAGCGGCTGCGGAAGTGCTTGGTGACGGTCTGCGGTTCGCGTCCCATGTGTCCGTAAGCGGCAGTTTCCTGATAGATGGGGTTGCGCAGTTTCAGACGGTCTTCGATGGCTTTGGGGCGGAGATCGAAGAGCTCGTCAATCTTGCGGGCTATCTCGCCGTCGCTCATGTTGACGTGGCTGCGGCCGTAGGTATCTACAAAGATATTGATGGGGCGGGCTACGCCGATGGCATAGCTTACCTGTACCAGCATCTCGTCGGCTACGCCGGCAGCTACCAGGTTCTTGGCGATGTGACGGGCAGCGTATGCAGCCGAGCGATCGACCTTCGAGGGGTCTTTGCCGGAAAAGGCGCCACCACCGTGCGCACCTTTGCCACCATAGGTATCGACGATAATCTTACGGCCGGTCAGTCCGGTGTCTCCGTGAGGGCCGCCGATGACGAACTTGCCCGTAGGGTTGACGTGGTAGGTGATGCGGTCGTTGAACAGTGCCAGTACCTTCTCGTGATGGATGGAAGCAATGACACGCGGCATCAGAATCTCGATGACATCGCGGCGGATGGTAGCAAGCATTTCTTCGTCCGCCTTGAGCTGGGCAGACAGGCTGTCGTCGGCAGGCTGGATGAAGTCGTCGTGCTGGGTAGAAACGACGATGGTATCGATGCGGACGGGCGTGCCGTTGTCATCGTATTCAATGGTGACCTGGCTCTTGGCATCGGGACGAAGATAGGTCATCTCCTTGCCTTCGCGACGGATGTCCGCCAGTACTTGCAGGATGCGGTGTGCGAGGTCCAGCGAAAGCGGCATATAGTTTTCCGTTTCGTTGGTGGCATAACCGAACATCATGCCCTGGTCGCCTGCGCCTTGTTCCATAGGATCCTGGCGCTCTACACCGCGGTTGATGTCGGGGCTTTGCTCGTGGATGGCGCTCAGCACGCCGCACGAATTGCTCTCGAACATATACTCGC
>CAJKXC010000041.1 GCA_905203765.1 uncultured Bacteroides sp. | reverse complement strand
TCTTGGCAACAGCGCTCTTCAGGCTGCTGGTTACCATAGAAGTGTTGTTGGTTCTTGCACCAAGTACAGCCATCAGGTAGTCTGTGTAAGCATCCGGTTTTTCAACGCTTGCCAGTGTGCTCTTAGCCTTGTTGTAGTCCTTAGCCAGGATCTGTGCCAAAGCTGCACTGTTGGTCTTTGTGTCGCCGAATGAGTTTACAGCTCTGTCATATTGTCCTTGAGCTACGTACAGGTTACCCAGTGCCTCGTTCAGTTCCTTAGAACCGGAAGCCTTGCTCAGATAAGTTTCAGAAGCAGCCTTGTCACCCTTTGCCAAAGCAATCAGACCCAGGTTCATGTTCACTTCGGGAGCATCCTTTACAGAAGCGGCCTTCTTGAAGTAGCTTTCAGCTTTGTCAAGGTTACCTGCCTGGTAAGCCAGCTTACCTAAGTTGTTGTAAGCACGGAAATCATTCGGATAGATTTGGGTAGCTTTTGTGAAGATAGCTTCTTGCTTAGCCGGATCTTTTGTCAGAGTTGCAGCGTAGAGCAATTCTTCGATGTTCAACTGCTTGGCATCGCTGGCAGCCAGACTTGCGATTTCGTCGTCAGACTTACCGATGATTTCGTAGTTCAAAGTCAAACGGGAACGACGCAACTGCGGCAGAACTTCGTCAGCCAAAGTCTTGTATACAGAAGAGATATTCTTGATTTCCTGCTCTCTTTGTTCAGGGTCAGAGTACATGGACAGAACGCGGAGAATAAGTTCCTTATCCTGGATGTTGGATTTAGAAACCAGTTCTTGGAAACCTGCCCAGTCCTGAGCTGTATATTTAGTATCAACTGCTGCGTCGATCTTAGACTTCTTCAAGTCCTTGTTGATAACCTTTGCAGTATTGTCCTGGCGGTTTTCTGCCAGTTTGGTATTCAGACCTACACCACCATCAGGAGAAGCATAAGCGGAAATTTCGATGTTGCTGATCTTCTTGTTGGCAGCTTCATCAATATTCTTCACTTCCTGGCCGAAGTCTTTGGCAGTCTTCAGTTCGCTGGCGCGTACATTGGCTTGTTGAATCAAGAACATGATGTTGGCGTCATGCTTTTCTTTGATGATACGTTGGAAAGCGTCGTCACCGTTAGCCGGATTGGCGCTGCCCAGTGTCTGGCCGATCATTTCTGAAGTAGAGATCACACCATCAGCAACCTTTACAGCAGGGATAGTGATTGTCTTCTTACCGACAGTAGCCTTGAATTCAAGGTACAGTTCCGACTTTGCCATTTCGGGTACATAGTCGAAAGAAGTTTTCATTGTGTAGTTACCGCCCATCTTGTAAGAGATCGTTTGGTCGTTACCTTCCACTTTCTCACCCTGGAATACTGCAGGCTGGCCTTTGGCTTCGCCGCCGTTCCATTTCAACACCGGAGTTACTTCTACTACAGCTTTCTTGTTGAAGTACTTTTCGGGGAATTTTCCATTGATAGTAGCAGGTACTTTACCGCCTACCGCTTCCAATACTTGAGGGGTTACAGTGAAATAGTCCGATGACAATTCACCCATCTTGCTGCTGCACGATGTCAGCAATGCAACAACCATAGCCATTAACAAAGGCAAATACAGTTTCTTAGTCATTTTAGGTATAATTTAATTGTTTGTAATTGAAATTTGTCTATTCAATGTTTGTGCGCTGTTTATGTATGGGCACAACTGCACAAAGATATCAAATCCCCTTACAATTTGTTAACTACAGAGCCAAATTTATCATAATTTAATGAATTTCCTGCTCCTTGCGGTATTTTATATTGCGCGGGTGGTGTTCTATGATTTCACTACGTAACATATTGCGGTCTATATGTGTGTAAATTTCTGTTGTTGCGATGGACTCGTGTCCCAGCATACTTTGTATGGCGCGAAGGTTGGCACCCCCTTCCAGCAGGTGGGTGGCAAAGGAGTGGCGGAAGGTGTGTGGGCTGATGTTTTTGGTGATGCCCGCCTTTTCGGCCAATTCTTTTATCAGATGAAATACCATGATGCGTGAAATATTGTTACCCCAGCGGGCGAGGAATACATAGTCCTCGAATCCTTGCTTTATTTTGCCTTGATTGCGGTCGAGCAGCCAGTATCTGATTTCCTTGATGGCACGCGGGGAGATGGGTACAAGCCGCTGCTTGTTTCCTTTTCCTTCTACCTTGATGAAGCCTTCGTCAAAGTACAGGTCGGATAGTTTCAGATTACAAAGTTCCGACACGCGCAGACCGCAACTGTAGAGTGTCTCGAGGATGGCGCGGTTCCGCTGGCCTTCCTTCTTGTCCATGTCTACGGTCTCGATAATCAGGTCTATCTCTTCTACGGTCAGCACTTCCGGTAACTTGAATCCTATTTTGGGGCCTTCGAGCAGTTCGCTGGGATCTCCTTCCAGGTAATCGGCCATGACCAGGAAATGAAAGAAAGATTTAATGCCGGACAGGATGCGGGCTTGCGAGCGGGGATGAATGCCGATGTCGTGCAGTCCGGCGGCAAAACGTTGCAGATCGTCCAGCGTGACGTCCAGAATGCCTATGTCCTCGCCTTCCAGAAAGCGTAATAGCTTCTCCAGATCGGTCTGATAGGCATCCAGCGTATTGGGGGACAATGATTTCTCCAGCTTCAGATATTGGGTGTACTTCCTGATTATCAGCGCTTGTCTCTCCTTATTCGTTGATTTTTCTTCTGATTTCATTTCTTTTTCCTACCTTTGTAGCCAAATTCCTTGTAGAAGGAATTTTGGGCGTACTTGATGTGCGCCGGGTTCTTTCCAAGAGACAAAGGTATAAAAAATTGTGTTATGAGGATACAAATTGTAAACGGTCCCAATATAAATCTGTTGGGCAAACGTGAACCTTCTATTTATGGCAGTGTTACTTTTGAAGACTACCTTGCCGAACTCCGTAAAAGATATGCGGATGTACAGATTGACTATTTCCAGTCCAACATTGAGGGAGAGCTGATAGACAAGATACAGCAGGTAGGTTTTGATGTGGACGGCATCATTTTGAATGCGGGTGCTTACACCCATACGTCCATTGCTCTGCAAGATGCTATCCGTTCGGTCACTTCCCCGGTGGTCGAGGTGCATATCTCTAATGTGCATGCCCGCGAGTCGTTTCGCCATGTATCCATGATATCCTGCGCGTGCAAGGGTGTTATCCTCGGTTTCGGATTGAACTCCTACCGTCTGGCCCTGGAAGCGTTGCTGGATAATTCCAAATAATAAATTAGTAAATATAGATAGGTATAGATTATGTTATTAAAGCAAACGAAGATTGTTGCAACGATTTCTGACCAACGTTGTGATGTTGATTTTATAAGGCAGTTGTTCGAAGCCGGCATGAATGTAGTGCGTATGAATACTGCACACCTCGGGCGTGAAGGTTCCGAGAAGTTGATAAATAATGTACGTACGGTGTCCAACCGTATCGCGATCCTGATGGATACCAAAGGCCCCGAAGTGCGTACTACCATTTTGGCAGAGCCCATTCCTTTCCGGACAGGCGATCGCGTGAAGGTGGTGGGCAATCCCGACCAGGAAACTACGCGTGAGTGTATCTCTGTTTCTTATCCCAACTTTGTACACGATTTGAATATCGACGGCCATATTCTGATTGACGATGGTGACCTGGAATTGGTAGTGGTTGAGAAGACAGCCGATTATCTGCTCTGCGAGGTGCAGAACGAAGCTACTTTGGGCAGCCGCAAGAGCGTTAATGTGCCGGGTGTCCGCATCAATCTGCCTTCTCTGACGGAGAAAGACCGTACCAATATTCTTTATGCCATCGAGAAGAACATCGACTTCATAGCCCACTCTTTTGTGCGCAACAAACAGGATATTCTCGACATCAAGGCAATCCTCGATGCTCACAACAGCGACATCCGCATCGTTGCCAAGATTGAAAACCAAGAAGGTGTCGATAATATCGATGAAATACTTGAAGTGGCGGACGGTGTTATGGTGGCTCGCGGTGACCTCGGCATCGAAGTGCCGCAGGAACGCATCCCCGGTATCCAACGCATGCTGATCCGTAAATGTATCCTTGCCAAGAAGCCGGTGATTGTTGCCACCCAGATGCTTCATACCATGATTTCCAATCCGCGTCCTACCCGTGCAGAGGTAACGGACATCGCCAATGCCATCTACTATCGCACGGATGCCCTGATGCTGAGTGGTGAGACTGCTTACGGAAAGTATCCCGTAGAAGCTGTCAAGACCATGACCAAGGTTGCCGCCCAAGCCGAGAAAGATAAACTGGCGGATAACGACATACGCATTCCTTTGGACGAGAACAGTAACGACGTAACTGCCTTCCTCGCCAAGCAGGCTGTGAAGGCTACTTCCAAACTGAAGATCCGTGCCATCATTACCGATAGTTACAGCGGACGCACCGCCCGTAATCTGGCTGCTTTCCGCGGCAAGTATCCGGTGCTCGCCATCTGTTACAAGGAAAAGACGATGCGCCATCTTGCCCTTTCTTACGGTGTAGAAGCTATCTATATGCCCGAACTTGCCAACGGACAGGAATACTACTTCGCTGCCCTGCGCCGTTTGCTGAAGGAAGGCCGCCTGTGCCCTACCGACATGGTGGGTTATCTGAGTAGCGGTAAGGCAGGAACGCGGACGTCTTTCCTCGAAATCAACGTAGTGGAAGATGCGCTGAAGCATGCCGAGGACAGTGTGCTGCCCAATAGCAACAGATACTTATAAGAATTGTATGACGCTCGACGAATACATCCTGCAACATATCGACGAAGAGGGCGATTATCTGAAAGCCCTCTACCGCGATACGCATGTCAAACTGCTGTATCCCCGCATGGCTTCGGGACATCTGCAAGGGCGCATGCTCAAAATGTTTGTCAGGATGATACGTCCGCGTCAGGTATTGGAGATTGGAACTTATAGCGGCTATTCCGCCCTCTGTATTGCCGAAGGGCTGCCCGGGGACGGAATGCTGCATACTTTTGAAATCAATGACGAGCAGGAAGACTTTACCCGCCCGTGGCTGGAGCAGTCGCCCTATGCCGATAAGATTAAGTTTTATATTGGTGATGCTCTGGAACTCGTTCCTCAGTTGGATATTACTTTCGACCTTGCTTTCATTGACGGTGACAAGCGCAAGTACACCGATTATTATGAAATGGTGCTTGCCCGCCTTTCCGATGGCGGCTACATCATTGCCGACAATACTTTGTGGGACGGACATGTATTGGAAGAGCATCCTCACCGCACTGACCTGCAAACCATTCACATCAAAGCCTTCAATGACCTGGTGGCACAAGACACCCGCGTGGAGAAAGTAATCCTTCCCCTTCGCGACGGCCTGACTATCATCCGCAAGAAATAGCTGTTTACGAGATAGGATAAGTAATGCTTACTATCTTTTCATCTTCTTTCCCCAGTATCTGGTAGCTTCCTTTGAAGGCTTCTACATAAAGCCGGTTAATGTCGTGCAGGATGCGCTGTTCCTGTTCATCTTCCCAGCATAGATAAAGCGGACTTCCCTTAACCACAATCGTCAGGAATCTTCCCCCTTTGCTCAATGTGTATTCTATTTTGCGGACCTCTCCCGTATAGTCTCTGGAGACGGAGAAAAGCGTTGTCAGCAACTTTAAGAACCATTTGCTGTCTGCCTGAACCGTCAATGCTTCTAAACTTGTATGGAAGTCCGGTTCTACAATTTGAGGGAACTGCATGTTTATCATCATTTTGGCTTCTTTGCAGAGTTGCACTATGTCGCATTCCTGCACGTTGAAGCGCATCATGCCGGCTTCCAGACGTGATAGATCAAGAATATTGTTTATCAATGCCAGTAGTTTGGCGGAGTTCTTCTTTATGGCAATCGAGTACTCTTCAATTTCACTTTCCTGCAACTCGTTCTCAGAAGATAATAATTCGGAGAATCCCACTACGGTATTGAGCGGTATGCGTATTTCGAAAGTGATGTTATGCAGGAAGCGTTCTTTCATTTTGTCGTTAGCTTCCACTATTTCGAACGCTTTGCGAGTTTGCTTTTCCGAGTGGCGCAGTAATCCTCTTAAGTGAACGGCGCGTATGATGGCCAGAATCAACAGAATTAGAATAACGGTGGAAACAATTACTTGTGCACGGCGATATTCTTTCTTGAGTTCTTCTTTTTCGAGCAATGCATTTTGTATTTTAGAATTAGCGTCGTATGTTTCTTCGTGGCGCAGCATGATGTCTTGGTTCAAGGAGTCACCTTTTTGTACCGTTATCCGGTATAATTCGGCGGCTTCTTTATAATTGCCGCTTTCCATGAGTACTTTAGCTTTCATTTTCAGAATGTTGTTCGAGCGGACAGGGTCCGTTCCCCGGCAAGCGGACAGCGCTATGTCGAATTCCTTGCAAGACTTGTCCCATTCTTTATTAAGCCTGTAATACTCTCCCCACAAGGCATGATAATCCATCCTATTTGCATAAAAACTGCTTTCATCACAATATTTCCTGGCCTGCTCCAGATGTCTCCTCATTTTCTCCTTGTCCCCGGTCTCCAGATAGATGTTGCAGAATGAGGTTTCTATTCCCAGGAACACAGCTTTGTATGTATCCGATAGCGGAACAACTCCTTTACTTATTTCATTCATAATGTCGAGGCGCTGTCGCAGTTTATGAAGAGCTTGCGGATATTTCTTCTTTTTCTTATAGAGTTCGGCCAATTTGCTGTAAATGGACAACAATGCATTGTTGTTTGCATCGGGATTTTCTTTTAAAACCTGCTCGTAAACTCTGATGGCATCATCATCCTGTTTGGCAAAGTAATAAGATTGCGCCAGTGCGAGGGAAGCTATAAGGATACCGTTTGAGTCTTTAAGTTGGAGTGTTTTCCCATACATTTTTTTAGCTTCCAGAATGGCATATTCAGTGTCTCCCTGCGTGCACCGCATTTGGAGCATTGCCATCCATGCGGTATAGTAAAACGAATATATTTTGTGTCGGTCACTGGCGTCTTTCAGCAACTGAAGATATTTATCCATATTGCCTATGTCGCCACAAAACTCATAGCGGCGGCAGTAGTCGAAAAGTATCCATAGCTCTTCTCTGTCCAACTGCTTTCTTATACTAAGTGCATATGCTGAATCCAGGTATTCCATAGCTGACTCCTGGCTGATCTGCTGTTCGAATATCCCTCTCAGGAACTTGGAACGCAGCGTGTCGTTGGGTTGTGAGGCGGCTATCCGGAAGATGCTGTCGCGTGACTGAGCCGTTGCGGATTCTGATGCTTGTATTTTTCCCCCGTAAAGGATAACGTTCAAAAATACGAGGATGAGTATTGTTTTCTTCATATCTTTTTCTCCTGATTTAAAGGATGGGTAAAGACGAAACGGCATCCGTTTGTATATTTCGGGTCTATCCAGATGTCTCCGCCGAGCCGGGTGATAATGAGTTGGCAGATGGATAGGCCAAGCCCGGTTCCTTGTGCCTTTTCGTTGACGCGTTCAAAGCG
This sequence comes from uncultured Bacteroides sp., assembly GCA_905203765.1. GTDB lineage: Bacteria > Bacteroidota > Bacteroidia > Bacteroidales > Bacteroidaceae > Bacteroides. Next base: position 15,912 of record CAJKXC010000041.1, on the reverse strand, counting down.
TTCGAATATCTTGCTTTGCCTTTCCAGCGGAATGCCGCAGCCGGTATCGGTCACAGAGAATTGTGCCATACCCTGCTCGTTCTGTTCCAGTCCCAGGACGATGCTGCCCTCTTTGGTAAACTTCGTCGCATTCACCAATATATTGATGAGCACCTGGTGTAGCCTCATGGTATCGGTTTCTATCTCCAATGCCGGGAGAGAAGATTCGAATAAGATGTCCGCCTGTGTTTGCTTGATACCTTCCAGTGTCTGGATGATACCCTCGCAGAGAGGGATTGCATCACACTTTGTAAGGTTAAACTTTATGTTCGTCAAATCCAGGCAGGAGATGTCCACCACGTCGTTTACTAAGTTCAACAATAAGCGGGAGTTCAGTTGAATGATTTCGTTGCACTGTTTTCGCGTTTCTTCGTCGATGCCGGGAGTCGTCAGTACATCCGAAAAACCGGACAACGCATTCAAAGGAGTGCGTATCTCGTGGCTCATATTCGATATGAACAGGCTTTTGTTATATATGGATTTTTCCACTTCCTTCTGCGCCACTTGAAGTTTCTGTTGGGAGAGGGCGAGTTTCTTTCTCTGCTTAGCCAGATAGATGATGCAGCATGCAGCAAAAAGAATGCCTATGGGTAGAATGATAAGTGCTGATAACAGCATGCGGTTCTGCTGTTGCTTGTTGGCGAGTTCCAGTTCTTTGATGGAATAGGCTTTGCGCAAGTCATTTACTTTCTGGGAATTTGCTGCTTTGTAGGCAGAATCCGATTTATTCCCAATTTCTTCATACAGTCTTGCTGCCGCTTCATATTGTTGCGCCTGCATATATCTATCAGCTTCTATCTGTAAACTGTCGTTTGTGGCATAACTAACAGAAGGAAGAAATACTAACAGCAATAGATAAATATAAATCCTCATATAGCCGTGTTTTGTTATATTTTTAACAAAAGTACGGATTTAATTCAAAGAAAATAAGAATAAGTGCTAAAAGATGTATAAACCGAGAAATACTGCGTGAAAAGGATACTAAAGTAAACGTTTGCTGAAATACCTCACCGGATACCAGACGGACAAGAAGCCCACGGCAATCACCGTTACGAATACAAGCACTACATCCGTGAAGTGTACGCTTACCGGATAGGCGTCGACTACGAAACTGCCATTGCCCCCACCCAGTGAGATAAGTCCGAAGTGCTGTTGCAGGAAACATAGCAGCAGTCCTAAAACGATGCCGATAAGGGCGCCGAAGACAGAGATCAACCGGCCTTCGAAGAGGAAGATGCGTGCAATGAGGCGGTCGTCGGCACCCAGGTTGCGCAGCGTATTTACGTCTTCGCGCTTGTCCAGTATCAGCATACACAGTGAACCGATGACGTTGAAGCAGGCGATGGCAAGTATAAAGGTGAGGAATAGATAGGATATGAACTTTTCAATTTCCATAATGCGGAAAACGTCTGCCTGCTGCTCATAACGGTTCTGCACCACGAAGCGGTCGCCCAGCAGACTTTCCATCTTTTTCTGTACGGCATTCACGTTAGAGCCGGGTTTCAGTTTCAGTTCGATGGCAGAGACCTCGGTGTCATAGTTGAACAGCCGGCGTGCAAAACTGAGGGATGTAAGGATATAGCGGGAATCGTATTTCTGTTGGTTTACTACAAATACTACTCCGGGCGAAAACAGATAGTCCCGGTTGAAAGCCGCAGTAGGATTGGCTATGTTTACCCTCACATTCCGCTTGGGGGCATAGACCTGTAGCGGGTCTACAAACTGGATGCCGGTTCCCAGTTCGGATATCAGTTCAACGCCCAATACTCCATAATCCACCAGGGAATCTTTCAGCATAAAATCTCCCGTACCATACAGCAGGCTGTCGATAGAAGTGAGTTGTTCAAAATTGTCTTCCACTCCCTTGATTACGGCCATAGCCTGCCGGTCTTTGTATTGCACCATGGCGTTCTCTTCCAGTGTTTCCGTCCAGATGTCAATCTCGGGCAGGGCACGTACTTGCTGGATGCACGATTCGTGCGGGTCGAATACCTTCCCTTCGCGAATGCTGATTTTCAGTTCGGGATCGAAAGCTGTAAAGAACTCCGCCACCATATCCTGAAAACCATTGAACACGGACAGGGTACACACCAGCGCCAGGGTTGCCAATGCCACTCCGCATGCCGAAATACCGGAGATGATATTGATGGCATTGTGCTTCTTCTTGGAGAAGAGGTAGCGGCGGGCTATGTAGAACGGAAGATTCACTATTTCAGCAATTCGTCAATCCGTTCCAGGTAATCCAGCGAATCGTCCACGAAGAACTTCAGTTCGGGAATGATGCGCAATTGGTGGCGTACACGTGTACCCAGATCAAAGCGGATAGACTTCATGTTCGCATTGATGTTTTTGATAATTTCTTCACTTTTGTCCGAAGGGAACACGCTAAGGTAAGCGCGTGCCACACTCATATCGGGGCTGATACGCACGGCACTGACCGAAATCAAGATGCCGGGCATTGACTTGGTTTGTAACAAGAAGATGTCGCTCAGCTCCTTTTGGAGCAAACGGGCTATTTTGTTCTGTCTGGTAGTTTCCATACGATTCTCTTTTTTGAATTAGAGAACAAAGTTACGTAAATATATTGTTCTGCGGGCTATTTATACCTTTTTTTTCATTTGAGTCCCCGGTATCCATTAGTCGATAAGAGTTGCCAATTAGTAGATTTTATTTGTTAGTCTTTTTATTATTCTTTACCTTTGTACCGTGTGAAATCTCAATGGAGATTATTCACAATAGAGACTCTCTCTAAATAGCGTTTTTTCATGTATTATTGACTTAACCGTTTCTACCCGCGAGGGCAGAAACGGTTTATTTTTATAGATGGCTGAGGGGGTCGGAAGGCAGTAAGTAGTCGGTCAGGATAGTTTCACTCCAATTGTTTCTGAAAACCGGGTCTGCGGGTTTCACTGAGCGGACATGTTTGACAGGTTTTATATACTTGATGCCTTTTACGGACTCAATGCGCAAGGCGGTCATTATGATTTCTCCATTCACCACTCCTTCTATGGCGGCAACGGCATATCCGTCGATGTCGTACAATATGCCGTCCACATACCACCCCAGGAAACTGCCGTCGAAGCGGTAAACGTCTTTCTCGCTTGTAAAATATGCTACCGGGATGCCGTCCCATGTATAAATAGTCTTGTCTGCGTCTTCATTGTCTATGTAGGCGACGGCTTCTTTGTCCTTGTCGTACAGGCTGGTTTCCGGTTCTTTGGGGATGTCGGGTTCATCCTCTTTTTCGCTGCATCCGGATAGTAATCCGAAGGTGACGGTAAGTAAAACTAAAAGTATCTTTTTCATCTTAATATATGATTATTAAATTCTGCATTTTGGAACTACGGGCGAAATTAGGCAAATAATAGGTTTGTTGTTATTTTAGACTTTTTATTCTGCTCCTCCCAATATTTCTTTTTCAAATTCCTCCAATTCCTCTACCAATTTCTTGCTTGTTTCAATGAGTTCCTTGCTATCTTCAATGAGGTCGCGGAACGCTTCATTGAGTAAACGCTCAAGTTCTTTTTTAATCCGAGAGAGTTTTACTTTCACATAGGGGGTGGTATTTTCCGCTTCTACCGACTCGTTTCCGTCGCCCTCCGGTGCGGTGCTCCCGCTTTCGGTATAGAGTACGATGTATTCGTCTTCCAGCTCCCAGAGATATACAGTTTGATTTTCGTCATATTCCAACATAGAGGCTTTCAGTATTTTGTCGAAGTCCTCTTCGTCCGTCTCCTTTTTAGCGGGTTTGCCGTATTTCTTTTTGGCAGCTTTCACCATCTTGTCAAAGCCTTTTTTATCCGTCACCGTTTCGCTGTCTATCGCTATCAGTTTGCCCTGTGCGGTTGTTGTCATGTCGAGTTTTCCGAAATCGAACCCGCAGAAAGTTGCTTCCTTATATACGGAGCCGCCTTCATTTTTATAATATACCATAACCAGATGCGGCTCTTCTGTTTTCGTGGGCATGGACATGAGCGTGCTTTTCTTGTAATACACTCCCGTGCTGCTGTTACCGTGCTCAGGATTGTCTACGTCGATCGATTCCGAAAAATAGTACGCCACATCGAGGTTGTAGTCCGGGTTGTCCATGTTGATAACTTGTTTGCCCAATTGCGCATGGGCACTGTTGCCGAATAAACTAAAAATACCTGTCAGTCCAATGATGATAAATGCGTTTAGTTTCATATTACTTAATTTGTAGTTCTGTATTTACGTGTTTTTTCCGAAAGTCTTTTGTTTATCAAGTACCCGGTACAGTTCCCGATGTACTTTTTATTTGCAAATATAGTAAAATGTTATTCACAAAGGATTATGAACGACACTTTTTTATTGAGATTCAATGAAATGCGATATTTATAACTTGCCCGCCCCTTGATTTTCCTTTGCTGCTGCATGGTCTGTATCTCTTTTTTCACTATGTGTTTGTTTTATTCATCATTCTTTATTAAAAATGTTTGTTATGAAAAACATTGCCTTTTAAGGCCTAAATGTCTTACTTTTATCCTACCTTTGACGGTAAGTTAGAAGTGAGTAACTGGAGTTACTCGGCTGAATAACTGGAGTTGTTCGATCGAGTAACTGGAGTTATTCAATCGGATAACTCCAGTTATTCACTTAGAACCCGGTATATTCAACCTGAAAAACAAGAATCTTTTAAACATAAAAAGCCTATGTCTATCGTTTACGATTGGTATGAGAATCCCAATGCCGAAGGGGATTCGGAAGAGAAAGGACTGCATCCGCGTCCTTTCCTCAACGGCAAAGTGAGCACAGCCCAACTGTGCGAATGGATACACGCACGCAGTTCGCTGACCGTGGGTGATGCGAAAAGTGCCTTGAGCACACTGGTGCAGCTTTGTGGTGAAGAGTTGCGCGAAGGGCGGGAAGTGCACATTGAAGGGTTGGGATACTTTGCCCCTACGCTGCAAGCCACGCAGAAAGTGACCCGCAAAACCCCAAACAAAAGCATGAAGTTGCGATTGAAAAGTATCAGTTTCCGGCCGGACACCCGGCTGAGGGCAGCGCTGGCAGGAGCCAAAATTACCCGGAGCAAGTACACCCGCCCTCCGCAACACTTGTCGGAAGTGGAAATAGACATGCGCCTGAAAGAATACTTCGTGGAGCACGACGTGATGATACGTTATGATTTTCAGGAATTGTGCGGCATGTCCCGCTCTACTGCTATTATCCACCTCCGCCGCCTTAAAAGCGAGGGCAAGCTGATAAATGTGGGACGGCGCACACAGCCCATTTACCGCCCGGCACCCGGTTATTACGGGGTGTCGCACGACGGGGTGCAAGGCCGATGAGATTAAATTGCATCACCCACCCGCAGGCTGCTGCAGAGGTGGGTGATGCGATGAAGGGGTATAATATGAATTACTTTTTGGCGGAATACTTCTTCCGTGCTATCAGCACTGCCGCCATTACTCCGATTATCAATAATGCCAGGGCAGCGTAGGCGATGCCTTCGGTGATGTGCAGGCTCTTCGGGTCGAAGCGCATTTCGATGGTATGCTTGCCGGCAGGGACGTACATGCTGCGCAGGATATAGTCGGCACGTGCCAGCCGGGCGGGCTGTCCGTCGATGGTGACTTGCCAGCCGTCGGGGTAATAGATTTCGGAGAATACGGCAACGCCGTCCCGGGCATTGTCGGCCTCATATACCAACCGGTTAGGGGCATAGCTCGTCAGGCGGATCGTGGAAAGACTGTCCTTATGAACGTCGGTGGCGCCTTTCAGAATGTCTTTGAAGCGGGCGTCTACTACGGCGGTTTCGGTGGGCAGGATGGTGTCCAGGGCATCAATCTCTTCGTTGGCATTGTTTACGTACTGCACTTTGTCCACAAACCATGCATTGCCGTAGGCATAGGGGTTAAGGATGGGCATGGTCTGTCCCTGCTGTCCGGCGGGGAAGATGAAGTACTTGGTGTTCAGCATATTCAGTACGCGGAACTTGCCGGCATCCACGCTGTCCATCTCGCCACCGGCAGCGGCAATGGCTCCGTAGGCGGCTTGCATTTCGGGGGAGATGTGGTGGTCTATCATTTCCTGGTAGCGGCGGAGCTTGGCGGCATGATAGCCACCGACGTTCTTGTGCCAGTAGGAAGTGTTGTTCTCGTTGAAGGTGTTGGTGGCGAAGTTCAGTACGCGATAGTCCGGGGCGGTGTCCTGCAGAATCAGTTCATCTGTTTTCGTCTTGGTGAAAGTCTCCGTCTGGATGGAACGCGGCACAAACTGGTCGTCGTGCAGATAGCGCTTGTTGACGCTCCACATATCGGCGATACAAAGTATCGTGATGCCGGCGATGGTGAGCGAACTGCGCAGTTTGCCCCTTGAATAGAGCAACAGCAGGGCGCAACCGATGCCTATGATGATGAAGCTCCGCAAGGCATCGGCACTGACGAGTGCTGCACGCATTTCCTGCAGGTTGGCAAGGATGCCGGACAATTCGGTGCCGGGTATCATCTTCTGGTCTACTGCATTCTGAAGCATCTGCGCTTCCTGAACGGGCACGAAGCCGGAACTGAGGCTGCTTGGCGCCAGGACGAGCAGCAGGGCGACGCCTGCCGTCAAGAGGATGCTGATGCCGAAAGCCCGCCGGTCTTTCTTTATGATTTCCGGTTCGTCCAGCACACGCTTCAGGGCAAAGATGGCCAATAGCGGTATGGTGAATTCGGCAATGACGAGGATGGACGATACGGCGCGGAACTTATTGTACATCGGAACATAGTCGATGAAGAAATCCGTCAGTGGCATAAAGTTCTTGCCCCATGCCAGGACGATGGAGAAGAAAGTGGCTCCTATCAACGCCCACTTCAGAGGACCTTTCACAATGAAACAGCCCAGAACGAAGAGGAACAATACAAAGGCGCCCACATAGACGGGGCCTGCCGTCCAGGGCTGGTCGCCGAAATATTGCGGGAATGAGTTATACAATCCGGCATACATCGGGTTCGCCTTTTCCATAGCTGTTTCACTTTGGGCAAGGGTGGCAGCCGATGAACCGCCTTTGAAGTTGGGTACAAGCAGGGTCAGCGTTTCGCCGATGCCGTAGCTCCAGTTGGTGATGTAGTCGCGATCCAGTCCGCCGCTGGTTTGCTGGACGGCATCGCCGGTCTGCACCAGTTCGCTCTTGCCTCGCATGGTTTCTTTACTATAAGTATAGGTATGGTAAAGGTTGGAGATATTGGCGGCTACACCGATAAGGGCGGCTACGGCAAGCACGGCGGTTGCCCGGAAGAATTGCGGCAAGGTTTTGTTGCGCCATGCCTTCTCGAAGTAGGCTCCCATGAAGAACAGGATGACGAATAAGAAGTAGTAGGACATCTGCACGTGGTTGGACGTTACTTGCAGGGCAACGAACAGGGCGGTGACGATGCCACCCCATAGCAGCTTGCCGCGATAGGCAAGCACGATGCCCGCCAACGTGGGCGGCACATAGGCCAGGGTGATGAATTTCCAGATGTGTCCGGCGGATATCAGGATGAAGAAGTAGGACGAGAACGCCCACATGATTCCGCCCAAGCCCGCCAGCCATGCCGGTATGCCGAATGCCCGCAACAGGATGTAGAAACCGAGCATCAGCATGAACGTGAGGCACACGTAGTTGGGCAGGAAGAGCTGGTAGATGTTCTGTACCCATTGCAACGGTTTGGTGGAGTCGTACGATGGAGCTATCTGGTACGTCGGCATGCCGCCGAAGAGGGAGTTTGTCCAACGGGTACGCTCGCCCGTTTGTTCGTGATACTGTATGGCTTCTTGTCCGGCGCCCGCTCCGGCAGCGATATCGTGCTGGAAGAGGATGCGGTTTTCTACGTCTGCCGGGAAAAAGTAGGCAAAGGAGAGCAGGACGAATGCCAGGATGGCGATGAGGTCGGGGAGAATCTTTTTCATAAAAACAGGGTTTTTATGAAATTGACAATTGACAATTGATAATTGACAATTGCCATGCGGGTTGAGTGCACAGCTTAATTGTCAATTATCAATTGTCAATTGTCAATTTCGTTAATAACGATAGTGGTCTGCCTTGTACGGCCCGTCTACGCTAACACCGATGTAGGCGGCTTGGGCGGGAGTCAGCTTGGTCAGTTTCACGCCTATCTTTTCGAGGTGCAGGCGGGCAACTTCTTCGTCCAGGTGCTTGGGCAGGCGGTAAACGCCGGTTTCGTATTTCTTGTTGAACAGCTCGATTTGCGCCAGCGTCTGGTTGGTGAAGGAGTTGCTCATGACGAAGGACGGGTGGCCGGTGGCACAGCCCAGGTTCACCAGGCGACCGTCGGCAAGCAGGATGATGCTGTGACCGTCCGGGAAGTAGTAGCGGTCTACCTGCGGTTTGATGTTGACAGCCTTGATGCCGGGATAGCGCTTCAGGGCATCTACCTGTATCTCGTTGTCGAAGTGTCCGATGTTGCAGACGATGGCCTGGTCTTTCATCTTCTCCAGGTGGTCGATGCGGATGATGTCTATATTACCTGTGGTCGTTACGAAGATATTGCCTTCGGAGCAGGCGTCTTCCATCGTTACGACTTCGAAACCTTCCATGGCAGCTTGCAGGGCGCAGATGGGGTCTACTTCCGTTACCAGCACGCGGGCGCCGTAGGAGCGCATGGAGTGGGAGCAGCCTTTGCCCACATCGCCATAACCGCAAACAACGACTACCTTGCCGGCAATCATCACGTCTGTGGCACGCTTGATGCCGTCCGCCAGGGATTCGCGGCAGCCGTAGAGGTTGTCGAACTTGGATTTGGTGACGGAATCGTTCACGTTGAATGCCGGGAACAGCAGTTTGCCTTCTTCCTGCATCTGATACAGGCGGTGTACGCCGGTGGTGGTTTCTTCCGATACGCCGCGAACCTCGGCGGCTACGCGGTGCCAGCGGTCCTGGTCTTCTGCCAGTACCTGCTTCAGAATGGCATTCAGTTCTATTTCGTCTTCGGCATGTACTTCCTTATCCAGGATGGCAGCGTTGTTTTCGGCTTCGTAGCCTACGTGTATCATCATGGTTGCATCGCCGCCGTCGTCTACAATCACTGTAGGGCCTTTGCCGCCGGCAAAGCTCAGGGCTTGGAGTGTGCACCACCAGTAGTCGGCGAGTGTTTCGCCCTTCCAGGCAAATACGGGTACGCCGCTTGCGGCAATGGCGGCAGCCGCATGGTCTTGGGTGGAATAAATATTACAAGAGCACCAGCGTACTTCGGCGCCCAGTGCTACGAGGGTTTCAATCAGTACCGCCGTTTGGATGGTCATGTGCAGCGAACCCATGATGCGGGCACCTTTCAGCGGTTTTGTTTCTCCATACTTTTCGCGAAGAGCCATGAGGCCGGGCATTTCCTGTTCTGCCAAATCGATTTCCTTGCGACCGAAGTCGGCAAGCGTAATGTCTGCCACCTTATAGGGCAGAGTAGAGAATAATTCTTTAGACATATCTGTTTCTATTATTTAGTATATAAAGCGGTGCAAAGATAGAACATTCTGATTAGTAGGGCAAAGGCTTTGTTTTTTTTAGAATTATATGATTTCTATTCCCTGCTCCTTGCAAAGTTGCAGTCCCAGGTCTTTCAATCTGAACTTCTGTATCTTACCGCTGCCCGTCATGGGGAACTCATCAATGAAAAAGATATATCTCGGTATCTTGTAGCGCGAAATCTTGCCCACGCAGAAGTCGCGGACATCAGATTCGTGCAAGTCCGCTCCCTCGTGCAGGATGATGAAGGCGCCGACGGCCTCGCCGTATTTCTTGGAAGGGATGCCGGCTACCTGTACATCCTTTACGCCTTCCAGCTTATAGAGGAATTCTTCTATTTCGCGGGGATAGATGTTTTCGCCGCCGCGGATAATCATATCCTTGATGCGTCCGGTGATGCGGTAGTAACCGTCTTCGTCTTTTATTCCCAGGTCGCCGGAATGCAGGAAGCCGTTCTTGTCGATGACTTCGGCGGTAGCTTCGGGGTTTTTGTAGTAACCTTTCATGGTGTTATATCCCCGGTTGCACATTTCGCCTTGCACGCCTACGGGACATTCCTCTCCGGTTTCAGGGTCGATAACCCGGACTTCGGTATGCTCGAAGTCACGGCCTACGGTGTTGCAACGCGCGTCGAACGGGTCGTCGATGCGGGTGGCAGTCATGCCGGGAGAGGCTTCTGTCAGTCCGTAAACGCTGGTTACCTTCATGTACATCTTTTCTTCCACCTGCTTCATCAGTTCTACCGGGCAGAGGGAACCGGCCATGATGCCTGTGCGCAGGCTGGACATATCGAACATGTCGAACATCGGGTGATTCAGTTCGGCTATGAACATGGTGGGCACGCCATAGAGCGCCGTACAACGCTCCTTGTGGATGGATGCCAGCACTACCAGCGGGTTGAAGCGCTCTACCATCACTTCCGTACAACCGTGCGTCAGGCAGTTCATCGTGGCAAGTACCACGCCGAAGCAGTGGAACAGCGGCACGCAGACACAGAGTTTGTCGTCGGCGGTGAACTTCATGTGCTCGCCCGTGAGGAAGCCGTTGTTGGCTATATTGTAGTGCGTCAACATGACGCCCTTCGGGAAACCGGTAGTGCCGGAAGTGTATTGCATATTCACTACGTCGTGGCAGGTGACCTGGCTTTTGAGTTCGCTCAGGCGGCTGTCTTCCACATTGTCGCCCAGCAGAAGTATCTCGGCGGTGTTGTACATACCCCGGTGCTTCTCCTGTCCCACGTACACCACGTTTTTCATATATGGGAAGCGTTCACTCTTCAGGTGTCCGCGCTCGCAAGTCTTCAGCTCGGGGAGCATGGCGTAAGTCATCTGCACAAAGTCGCTGTCCTTCTCGCCATTGACTACGCAAAGGGTATGCATATCCGAGTTCTGGCACAGATATTCCAGCTCGGCTTGTTTGTAGTTGGTATTTACGGTGACGTAAACGGCGCCTATCTTGGCGCAGGCGTATAGCAATGTCAGCCAGTCGGGTACATTGGCTGCCCAAATGCCGACGTGTGTACCGCGTTCCACGCCGATGGCGATAAGCCCTTTAGCCATATCGTCTACGCGACGATTGAATTGGCTCCAGGTGAAACGCAGGTTGCGGTCGGAGTAAACGATGTATTCTTTATCCGGTGTTGTTTCGGCCCAATGCTCCAACCATTGGCCGAGTGTTCTTTCGTATAGCATAATAGTTGATAGGTGATAGTTGATAGGTGATAGTTGATAATGACTATGCAGCTTCATCGCGCAGCTTAATTATCAACTATCAACTATCAATTATCAACTCATTAAATAGGTGTATATATTACTGCAAGTATCTTCGCCGCCTTTCCTTCGTAAGCGTGTACATGATGCGGGACGATGGAATCGTAGTAGATGCTGTCGCCCTCTTCGAGCAAGTAGGTATGCTTGCCGTAGCTGATTTCCATAGTACCTTCCATCACCATGATGAATTCTTCGCCTTCGTGGGAAGAGAGTACGAAGTCGCTGTCGTTCGTGGGAGCAACGTCAATGATGAACGGCTCCATGTGGCGGTCGGCCTTGGACTTGGAAAGCGAGTGATAAACCATGTGCCTGCGGCTTTGGATAGCATTGTTGGAGAAGCTGATGCTGTTTTGCGCTTCGTTCTTACGGCATACCACAGGACCGTTCTCGTCCTGGTCGTCGAGGAAAGTACCCAGGCGTACACCCAGCACACGTGCTATCTTGATAAGCGGAGCCAACGACGGAAGGTCGATGTTGGTTTCAATACGTTCAATCTGTTCGATGGCGAGTCCCGAACGTTGTGCCAGTTCTTCCATGCTGATGGATTGGCTTTCGCGGAGCGACTTGATTTTCTCTCCTACAATCTTACTTGTATCCATAATGATAGTATTTCAGTCTAAAAGGTTATGATTTATAGTTGCTAAACCGCAAAAATAAGATAAACTTTTACTTAGTGCAACTATCTGGGGAGAAAAGTTTGTTTTTTACCCGTTCTCTACTTTACTCGTTTATGGGATTTTATAATCTTCTTAAATCTTCTTCCGAGGCATGCTTCCCTTTGTAAACCTTGCCTGCCGCATTGAAACGATAACTTATATTTACCGAGAAACTGCGTGAATCGGGGTTAGCATCCTTAGTATAAGTCAGCCGGGGACCGAAGAGCATGAAGCAGCCGTAGCGGGAGTTCCATAGGTCATTGGCCTGCAGGCTGAGGGTGAGTTTCTTGGAGAAGAACGTCTTGCGGATGCCGGCGTCCACTCCCCAATAAGAGCGTTGCAGCATGGCGCCGAAGTTCCCTTCGCTTTGATAATCGGCATCGAGGGAGAGAATCCACTCACCCGGCAGGCGCAGACTGTTCTGCCAGAAGATATAGACGCTGGAGCGGTTCATGCTCCGCGTGGCTCCCTGATTGGTTACTTTGAAAAAAGGCTGGGCAAAGTAGACGCCGAGTTCGGGTTTCCAGATGCTGATGGTGGGCGAGAGATGGACGGAAGCGGTGAGGTATTGCATCCGCTTGAAGTTGCCGGTGGTGAAAATAACCACATCCGGGTTCTCTTCGTATTCCTTAGTCATGAAGGCGATGGCGTTGCGCCGGTATTGGTAGTTGAGCCCGAACTGCGCCCATTTATAAAGGGTGGTCAGTTGCAGGTCGTGATTGGTTTCGGGAATGAGCAGCGGGTTGCCGCCTTCGTAGACGAAGCGGTTGTTGTAACTCAATGTACTGCGCAGTTGGAAGAAACCGGGGCGGTTGGTTTTTGCGGTGTAACTGAGGCTGGCTTGGGCGTTGCCAATGGGGAAGTCTATCGAGAGGTTGGGACACCAGTCGTTGTAGGTGCGGCTTTGTCCGGGGACGTATTCGTCTTGTTCCCAATAATCGGAGACAGCGTGCTCGAAGCGAAGGCCTGCCAACAAGTTGACCTTCCCCAGTTGCAGGGAGTATTCGGTAAAGGCGGCGGACTTGCTCTCGTCGATGCGGCTGTCGGTATTGGGAAGAATGTCTTGCAAGTTCAGGAAGTTATCTTTACGGCGGATGAAGGTGTAGTCGGCGCCGGCTTTCAGTTCGCCTTTCCAAAGGGGATGCGTCAGTATCAGTTTGGCGGCGTAGAGGCGGTTCTTGGCGTGGTTGAAGGAGCTGATGTCGCGGAGACCTTCCGTTTGGCTTTCTTCTTGCGCTTCCTGATGGTTGTAACTCCGGCCGCGTACCAGGTCGGCGGTGAAGTTGATTTGCAACTGCCGGATGCTGCCTTGATAGTAGGCGTTCAACTGGTGTTTGCTGTCTTGTTGCAGGCTTTGGGCGGAGTGGGCGGTGCGGTCGGTCAGCCTGCCGTCTTCGCGGACGGTGTATTCGGAGTTGTCGCTGAGATGGAAGTCGGGGGTGCGATGAAATTCGTAGGAAGCACCGAGGCTGTGCTTTGGGTTGAAATCGTAGCTGACGCTCGCCTTTCCGCCGGCAAGCAGCCCTTTGTTTATCAGCCGTACGTGGTTGTTGACGTCCCATTGTACATCCGCCGGTATCTGGTAGCGCACATCCTGCAGACGTTTCGTATGCTGATAATTGGTATAGAGCATGCCCAGCAAGGAAAGGCCTTTCTTCTGATAGTTCAGGTTGATTTGTTCGTTGTGGCTGGTACGCCGGCGCTGGGTGATGCCGGCACGGAAGTTTCCGCCGAAACCGTCGTTGCGGCCCCGCACGGTGCGGATGCGGACAACGGCTTTGACGGTGGCGTCGTACTCGGCTCCCGGGTTGGTGATAAGTTCCACTTTCTCGATGTCGGCGGCGGAGAGGCGTTCCAGTTCGGAGTTGTCTTGCAGAAGGCGGTTGTCTATATATATGATAGGTGTGCCTTTGCCGAAGACGGTGTAGCCTTCCTCTTCCGAAGAACGGAGCCCGGGGATGTGTTTCAATACGTCGTTGGCATTGTTCAGCGAGGCGAGCAGGGTTTGCTGTACTTTGGTTTCAAGGCGTCCGCTTTTCAGTTTGAAGACGGGGCGGGCGGCGGTTACTACGGTTTCTTCGAGTAGTACGGCGTCGGTTTCCAGTATCCAGTCGCCGGTATCGGTGATATTGCCGGTGTGGTCGGCGTGGCAGGGACGGCTGAGGGTTTTGTAACCGATAGATGAGATTTGCAACAGGTAATCACCGGGTGTGGCGGGGGTGAGTTCAAAACTTCCGTCGTTACGGCTGCATGTGCCTTGTACGAAGGTGGAATCCGGAGTCAGCAATGCGATGTTGGCAAACTCCACCGGTTGCCGGTCTTCCGTGAGGACTCTTCCCCGGATGTTTACAGTTTCTTTTTGTGCCGCTATGGTCGCGATATACCCTATAAACAGGGCGATGATACATACTGTCTGTTTCATGTTCCGAATTGTTTTGGTTTCGGGGCACGAAGGTATCGGCTTTCAGGAAAGACAAGGGAAATAAAAAGCGGATAAATGCCTGACATTTGCCTGACAATTGGCTGACAATGCCTGATTGCCGGGGATTTTGTTAGGTTTGGGTGGTTTAAATGGGAACTTAGTTCACCACAGAGTCTCACTAAGTTTAGGGAGTTTAGCGGTGTGCAGTAGCAGTTGTATCTCCATTCTCCTCCTCCTGGGAGGAGGAGTACCCGAAGGGGGGAGGTGGTAGGAAGAAAAGAGTACCTTTAAGAGATTGCCCTTGTATCGTGCTCTCTACCACCCCGCCCTGCGGGCACCCCTCCTCCTAGGAGGAGGGGAATTAAAAATAGTTCTGCTATCATTGCTGCACTAAATTATCATTTACCCGTTAGCAAACTTCCAGTCCGTAGGCGCGTCCGCGGTCAGTAGTTATCTTCAGGTTACTGTTGCCCTCGACGATGGGTTTCAATCTTCTTATCAAAGTATAGAGGGTTTCGTCCGCATTGTCCTTTCCCGGCCAAAGGGACTGGCAGATGTCGGACTTGGGAAGCAGGTGCGAGGAAGAAAGATAGAACATCTCCATCAGTGCATATTGCATAGGGGTGAGCTTCAACTTCTCCCGGCGCTCGTTGTAGAAGCAGGCTTCCGGACGGGAGAGCGAAAGGTTGCCGAAAGTGATGATACTTTCCTGTCCGTCGCCTTCAGTTGCAGGCTTTCTACGGCGGAAGTAAAAGAAGGAAAAAGTTCCCCAAATCAGGGCTGCTAACAGCAATAAAGCGGGAATCGTCTGCTCGGAAAGACTAAGTAGCAGTGCTGTGGAGCAGCGTGCATATCCCCGGAAGGAGAGCGTCAGTCCTGAAGCGTCGGCAGTGGTGGACAGCCATATCAAAGTATCACTGGCAAGGTAGCCGGCAGGAATCTCATTGAATACAGTGCCCGGATCGTTTTTCTTCAATATATGCAGCGACAGCGTAGATACATCCCTCAACTGCCGTAGAGACAAAGCTTCTGCAAACCTCCGGTTGGAACTGCTGACGGAAACGGGAGCACCCATCACTTCCTGTAACTTGGCGTAGGTGTGGATTGTATCTGTATTCAACCATAAATCTTCATTCTGCAATACCGTGTTCCGCAGGGCCTGGTTCAAGTCCGAAACGACACGACGCTCCGCCTGCGAATAATTGCGATATCCGAAGCCAAATGAAAGCACCACCAGCAAAAGCGTAAGTGCCATCGAAAAATTTGCCGTTGATATTCTTTGTTTCATGGAGACAAAGTTATAAAAAAAGAGGCTTCCTTCTTGAAAAGGAAACCTCTTTTTAATGTTTTTGCCCGTAAGTGATTACTTACGCAAGCCGAGTTCTTTGACGATGGCACGATATCTGCTGATGTCGCGATCCTTCAGGTAAGTCAGCAACGCACGGCGTTTACCTACCAACATTGTCAAAGCTCTTTCAGTACTATAATCTTTTCTGTTGAGCTTCAGGTGCTCAGTCAGGTGGGAAATACGGTATGAAAACAAAGCTATCTGGGCCTCAG
>CAJKXC010000040.1 GCA_905203765.1 uncultured Bacteroides sp. | reverse complement strand
ATGTCCTATAGGACTAAACATTAATCCAGTCAACTAAAGTCAGGACAGTACAGGGGGAAAGGTGAAAGTTGTGTGAAGCCTTGAAGAATGCTTTGCCTTCACCTGCTATCAGCCTGCTGCAAGGTCTTTGCCGCAAACCGATGAACCCGGTGAATCCCTTGTTAAATCAGAATTCTCATAATACAATAATCGTTAATCGGAGATGTATATACTTACTAAATGGTGTTAAAACATAGATTATTATTGACTTTTACAATAAAATTACAGTACGCGGTTTTGTTAGTAAAAACACCATGAATAGGCACAAAATATCTACAAAACGCAGAATGTTACCAACTTACAATATGGAGCAATTGTTGCTATTTTGCATACATCAATGACATTGTGATATTCTAATATAGAGATATGCTGTATTAAATCGTTAATAAGTTAAATATTTAGTCTTTGTGATAGATTTTTTCGTTTTTCTTTTTGTTCTTTCAAAAAGTTAAATATATTTGCGATGTGTTAGAAATAAATTTGATTACGTAGGTTAAAATTAAGAGAGAATTTATGAGAAAAAAGTTAATGTTGTTGTTAGCCTGTCTCTTTGTGGGTATAGGCTTTGTAACAGCTCAAACGTCTACAATTTCGGGAGTGGTAACTTCCGAAGAAGACGGCGAGTCTGTTGTTGGGGCATCAGTATTAGTAAAAGGTACTTCTCTGGGAACCGTTACGGGTATTGATGGCAAGTTTACAATCGCAAACGTTCCAAGTTCCGCAAAGACTTTGTAAACATCATTAAAACCTTGCATAATCATTATAAATAAACTGGGCGCCTTCTCACGAAGCCGCCCAGCGTTGTTTCTTTAAGAGATTAAAGAAACGATTAACGTAAAGTTAAACTTACCGGGATGTTAGAGGATCCCGGTAAGAGAGAATATACTAATTCGTTAATTAGTACTTCATTCGTCTTCGGCAAAGCCGGTATAGCGATATCCAGCCACTTTCAGTTTGGCATAAGCCGGAATATTAGTATCATCACTGAATATAACATAGAACACGATGCTGTCGGCAGGAGTGCCATGGGGGGTTGTTGCAGCGCCCAAAAGCACCTTACCACCTTCGATTGTCACATCACAGTCATACTTCTCGTTGGGAACAGCACCTTCCGTAGCGAAAGTAAGCGCTTTGATATCCGATTTTACTCTCACCTTATAGTCCCAGAAGTTCTTCATATCATCTACATACATTTCAGTAGGAACATTGGCAGCCGTATTATAGGTATACAACATTTTGTGTCCCAAATTGAAAGCATCCTCATAGAGAACTTTTCCGTCGGCATCCACACCATCCACCGTCACATACCATTCTCCGGCAAGCGCCTTGGTGGCAGTGTTTTCAATATCATCTTTTTCGCAGGAAGTCAAGAGCACTACTGCGCACATCATTAATAAGTATATTACTCTTTTCATATTCTTCATTTCTTATACATTGTTACATAAAAGTCCATTGGATACTCAGTATAGTTCAAGCACCATGAAAGAGTTCCTGTAGCCGCATCGTACTTACCGTCCGCCATATAGTTGGCAGAGTCTCCCCAGCCGATGAGATAACTGGAAACCAATTCTACGGCACCACCATCGGCAGGAATGGTTACAACGCCAGACAAAGCATAGTTGGGACCATAGTTGGCACGATAATAATACCAGCCACCCAAGAGGTCTTCCACAGTATACGTACCATCATTATTATTGATTACCATGATTTCATAGCTTGCACCATAAGGTGTCTGACCGTTATAATCGCGGTAGCAACCGGGATCCGTGTTATAGAATCCCTCTCTGGGATCGTTCGGATCCATCACGATAATCTTGCGCGATGAAGAAGAAGAGAAACCATCGGCATTCGCAATAGAGTAGTTGATAGTATAGATACCTGATTTGGATGTATCCACATTCGAGGTAACCTTTACATCGTCCGTCACATCTTCACCATTCATAATGGCAGAATAGCCCGGTTCAACAAAAGCTTCACCCTTGTCCAAATAGATAGTAGTAGCACCGTCCAGAGTCAGTTCCGGATAGTAGGTAATGCGGGTCATTCCCGAGGTGCTATCGTCGCAACCGGTCAGCGTGAAAACAGCCAGCGCAAACATCATCACATATAATAATTTACTTTTCATTGTTCTATTCAATTTTAGGTATATTGAAATAATGGATTACTTACCCCAGAATACGGGCGTTGCATAACCCGGGAATGTAGGAGTATTAGGATTACGGGCCGAAGAACTTTCCGCATAAGGATAGCGCTCCAGAATTTTATTTTCGCCCAACTGTCCGAATACCTGGATAGGGGTATAAAGTGTATAGGGCACATATTTCGAGGGATCGAAAGAGTCGTCATCACCCTCTTTATAAAGATCACTACCTTTGACTGTACCGAATTCCGGATAGTTCAGACGACGCATTTCGCACCAAGCCTCGAACGAGTTGACGCCGGCGAGCACTACCCACTTGGCATTACCCAGACTCTTCTTGAAGTTATTCTGGTCGTAGGGATAACGGGCTACATACTCATCTGCTCCAGTAGCGCCTGCCGTAGCAAACGAAGCCTCGATAGCAGCAGCATAATGAGCAGCAGCATCAGTTGCCGAACCATAGCGCGCATAATATTCTGCCTTGAAGAATTCAATTTCCGACAACGTAATCAGGTACAAAGGCATATCATAGCTTGCCACCGGACGGCACCACTTGGTCAACGACGTACCACCGGGATACTGTGTACCCGAAACACTACCTACGTATACACCATCGGAATTCTTCAAGAAGAACTTCTCCAAACGCGGATCCTGGTATGTACTGCCGTCACCGTCCGTTATCAGCATACTGCCGATGATTGCTACATTGGCAGCCACATTGGTCTGAACACCGGTATTAAACTCCTCAGCATAGAACGGGTTCATTTGCCCGATCTCGTTGCTCCAGCAATCTTTGTAGCAAACGTCGCTTGTCGGGAAATTGTCTTCGGCAATCAAAGCCGCCAATTCAGATTGTACGTTCTTGACATCTGCCATACGCATCAGCATTTTCAGCTTCAAGGCATTGGCAAACTGAATCCACTTGCCTGCAGTGGCAGATGAATAAAGGAAATTGGTGGCAACAGGGTTCGAAGCCGAAGCATGCTCCAGAGCGGCGTTGAGTTCGGCAAGCACACCTTCATAAATAAGTTGTCCGTCATCGTACTTCGGCGACAGATTGGTCGGATCGAGAGCTTCGGTATAAGGAACTTCACCATAGCAATCGACTAAAGCTTGGTAAACAAAAGCACGCAAGGTGGTAGCTGCCAGATAGGTACCCCAGTCTTCGGCTGCAGATGACTTCGCGAGTGTAGTCTTCAGATTCTGCAAAGCCTTTTGTGTGAACTGAGTATAAGCGCCGCTGCTACGGGTAGCAGACATACTGAATTGTGAATAATCCAGATAATTGCTCGTTCCGTTCAAATGAGCATAATGCATTGAATGAAATCCACCGACAATGCGCAGGTAATCGCCATAACTCGAGGCTATATGCATCTCGATGGCAGGCAGCAGCATATAAGTTTCAACGTTGCCTTCGGTAGGCGAATTAGGACTTTCGTTGATATCCAGGTAACTGTCGCAAGAGCCAAAAACAGTGCTCAAGGCAATAGCGGATATAATAAATATCTTTTTCATATCTTATTTTCTCCTTAATTTTAGAATTTAATGCTTAGGTTACATCCAAAGACACGGCAAGACGGATTGGAATAAAGTTCACCGAACTGTGTGGCCAAGTCACCATAGCCCGCCTGAGAAATAGTGGTTGCTTCAGGATCGATGAAGTAGTTGTCCGATGCCGTCCACGTAAACACGTTATTACAGAATACAGTCAGTGCGATGTTATTCAGAGACATTGAGCGTACCCATCTCTTAGGCACATTCCAAGTCAGGCTGATATTACGCAACTTGACAAAGGAACGGTCTACAAGGTAGAGTTCACCACCTTCACCGGCACCGTATCTATTGAAGTAATTCTGATAACTGCTGTTATGCGGATAGATCGGAGTGGTATTTTCTACATAAGTACCGTCACCCTGGGCTACTACAGAGTTGGGGATGATGAACGGACGACGTCCGTTATAAGTCGTAATAGTTCCGTTACCGGTGAACTGCATCAGGTTCTTGGTACGGGAGAACATATAACCACCGCTACGGATATCAAGCGCTGCACTCAGCGTGAAGTCCTTGTAAGTAAGCGCTGTATTCACACCACCCGTCCAATCGTTGTTCATGTTCTTTCCGGTATCCTGAACTGTTGTGCTCAGAACAGGCTGGCCGTTTGCATCTACAATCGGCTGGCCGCTTTCTGTATACTGGGGCAAATAAGTGTAGAATTGTCCCATAGCTTTGCCTTCTTCCGCATACATATATACGGCGTCATTTCCTGCCGAGAAGCTATAAATAGATACTTTACCGCCTTCCAGACTCTCAGGAAGCTTAACAACTTTATTCTTATTCACTGCAAAGTTGAAGTCCAAATCCCAACGGAAATCACGGGTACGAACAGGAACTGTAGTCAGCAACAACTCAAAACCATTATTACGAACCTTACCGAAGTTGGTCACCATGAAGCTGTAACCGGTAGAGGGATCGACCGGTAACGTAAAGATCTGGTCACTCGTAGTACGGGTATAGTAAGATGCATCGATACCTATGCGGCCGTTGAAGAACTGAAGGTTTGCACCGATTTCAAACTCAGAGGTCATTTCCGGTTTCAAAGTAGCACTACCCATGGTGTTGGATGCCTGGAATGCATTCACACCGTTCATCGGGAACTTGTTGATATTAGAAATATAGTAACCGTTTGATGCTCCTTGAACGTAAGTAACACCTGTCTGATAAGGACTGGCATCATTACCGGTCTTACCGTATGCCATACGCAACTTACCAAAGGTCAACACCTTGTTCTCAGGAATCAACCGGGTGAAAATCCAGCTCAACGTAGCACCCGGATAGAAGAAACTGTTATTGTCGATAGGCAGCGTAGACGACCAGTCGTTACGGGCGGTCGCATTCAAATAAATCATATCGTCCCAGCCCAAAGTAACATCACCGAACATACCTACCAGGCGACGCTTGCTCTTGGTCTCGGAAAGAGTAGTCTTGGTAGCACCGTTGCTCAAGTTCCAGAAGTCGGAGAAGAAAGTCAGGTCGTCCGTCTGTCCCGCCATGCTGTTAGAACCACGCTCGTTCATATTCACACCGGCATTCACACTAAGATCCAGCTTGTCGTTCAGGAACTTCCTGGTGTAATTGGCAAGGAAGTCATGATTCACCTCATAGCGGCGTCCGTAGGATGCATATACAGAACCCTTCTGGTTCATGTTAGAAGGTGCATAACCGTAATCTTCGTCAATCAAGGCATCGTCCAGGTCAATCTGCGGCTCACCGATCTTGACGTCATAGTCCGTATAGTCAAAACCCATACGGTAAGAAAGTGTCAGTTCTTTGATAGGTTTGATATCCAACTGAAGTTTACCATAAATCTGCTTGGAGCTTGTATGGTGGTAGTTGTTCTCCAAAGACCAGTACGGATTGGTAATACCGTAAGGAGTAAAGTAGGCTTCGGGATTAAAGAATGCAATGTTCGTGTTCTTCATATCTACAATAGATATGTCACGAGCCATTTCATAAAGACCGTCGATTACGGAAGTACCCTGATAAGTACCTACTGCATCTATATTACTACGGGCAAAGTTTACGGAAGAAGAAACCTTCAACCAGTCGGTAGCTTCGTAGCTATTACGGAAAGCCAATGTATTACGTTCGTAAGTATCATAATCCTTTGGCATGATACCATCGTCGTTGGCATACGAGTAAGACAGGTAATAGTTCATCTTACTGTCATTAGACACACCGCTCAACGAAAGGCTGTGATTCTGCGACCATCCCAGGTCAAAGAAGTCCTTTACATTATCTTTCTTGGCGCTGTACTCATGAATCAACTGCTGATGGTTCCAAATAGGACCATACACCTGTTGAGAACCATCGAGAGCAGGTCCCCAGGAACCGTTTTCAATGAAAGTCTGTCCGCCGTTCCAACCTTGTCCGAAATCATTCTGCAATTCGGGCAGCAGGGAAACCTGGCGTGCCTGGATGCTTCCGCTATAGCTGATGGAGAAATTGCGGTTATCACCTTTCTTACCCGATTTGGTGGTAATCAGGATAACACCGTTGGCAGCACGGCTACCATACAATGCAGTAGCGGCAGCACCTTTCAATACGGTCATTGACTCGATATCTTCGGAAGCCACGTTGGCTACACCACCCGTCGGTATGTTCTTGCCCGAACCGGAGAACAAACTGTTCTGCAAAGGTATACCGTCCACTACATAGAGCGGCTGGTTGTCACCGTTGATAGAACTGAAACCACGGATCACGATGTTACTGACCGAACCCGGGTCGGAAGAAGTGGAGTTTACCTGGACACCGGCAACCTTACCGGACAGTGCATTGGCAATATTAGTAGTACGCGCGGAAACAATTTCCTCACTCTTCACCGTCGATGCCGCATAACCCAAAGTCTTTTCGGCACGGGAGATACCCATAGCTGTCACCACAACCTCGTCCAGTACCTCTGCATCCGGTTTCAACACGATTCTCATTACACCTCGTCTGATAGGAACTACTTGCGACTGCATTCCGACGAAGGATACGCGCAAGTTCTTTGCTGAACTTGGAACGTTCGAAATTGTAAACTTACCATCAATATCGGTAACGGCACCCAGTGAGGTACCTTCTACTAACACTGATGCCCCAACAACAGACTCACCGTCTTCTTCAGAAGTCACTACTCCCGAGACAGTAGACGTCTGAGCTGTTACGATACCTATACCTACAAAGAGGCAGGCTAACAACAACATTAATTTTCTTTTCATAAATTCTCTCTTAAATTTAACCTATTAAAATGAATTTTAAACCTAACACTGTGCAAAGGTATTTATCTTTTTTATATATCAAAAGGAAATTAAAACAAAAATATCATAATGTTTTAATATACTTATATTAGCGTTCATGATGTCAGATAAATATTGTAAATATCAATATATGTAAAGCGTAAAACTTATATAACCCCACTTTGTTTGCCAATATGATTAATAATGTATATATACATTATGTCAATACAATATAGTTTTATTAGCATTTATGATTACATTTTATATAAATTCAAATTCACATAATCAGTTAATTTAAATAGAGTTTTTTAACGCAGATTAATAGGGCAGGAATAGCTTCCCGAAGGGATAATGCCACAACATATCAGAATAAAAGCATTTACACTCTGAAACAAAAGCTGTTACATCCTTATGTGAAAGCAATTACATTAGTATGTAAAGGCCGTTGCAGCCTTATGTAAAAGCAGTTACATCAAGGTGTAAATGCTTTTACACCGCTTAAGACAGGATAGGTAAATATAATCTGTTGATAATTAGATAATAAGACGCTTTATTAGGGGTAAAATGAAACAGATGATGCGTTTGAGGCAAACAGATGATGCGTTTGGGGTAAATAGATGATGTATTCGGGGTAAACAGATGATGCGTTTCGGGTAAACAGACGATGCGTTTCGGGGCAAACAGACGATGCGTTTCGGGGCAAACAGACGATGCAATAACAAAAGAAGGGATGATAGAGCAGCCACCGCCGCTTTATCATCCCTTCAATTTATGTCTTTACAATTCCTAATTTACCACTTCAAATCAGGAAGATATTTGCTCAAACAAGTACGTAAAGCACTTAGGGTTATCGGTTTTACCAACACTTCCGTAGCTCCGCACTCCATAGCTTTCTCACGATCGGTAGTAAAAGCATAGGCCGTTTGCATAATGATAGGCATTTTGCTATCCTCTTTGCGTATAATCACCGTGGCGTCCAGTCCATTCATGATAGGCATCTTGATATCCATCAACATGGCTTCCGCCTTGTCACGGTTCTCCTTGAACAAAGCCACCATTTCTTCGCCGTTCTTAGCCCATAATATATCGCACTTCTTACCGATAATAGCTTTTATTAACTCAAAATTACTCTCATCATCTTCCGCAACCAAGATTAACGGACGATAATCCTCTGACAATTTCTCAGTATCCATATAATTAGATATTTTGTTTGTACGAGGCAAAGATATAAAAAATAATATAATTGTGTTATCTTTGCGCCTCATTTTAAATAATACATAATGATTTCCATAGACGGACTCGCCGTAGAATTTGGCGGCACTACCCTATTTAGTGATATATCCTTTGTCATCAACGAGAAAGACCGCATTGCCCTGATGGGCAAAAACGGAGCGGGAAAGAGCACACTGCTGAAGATTCTGGCAGGCGCCCGGCAACCCACCCGCGGAAAGATATCCGCCCCCAAAGACTGCGTCATAGCCTACCTTCCGCAGCATCTGATGACCGAAGACGGACGGACCGTTTTCCAGGAAGCGGCACAAGCCTTTGCCCACCTGCACGAGATGGAAGCAGAGATAGAGCGCCTCAACAAAGAGCTGGAAACGCGCACCGACTACGAGAGCGACAGCTATATGGAACTTATCGAGAACGTTTCGGCACTCAGCGAGAAGTTCTATGCCATCGATGCCACCAACTACGAAGAAGATGTAGAAAAAGCATTACTTGGCCTGGGATTCATGCGCGAGGACTTCGGCCGGCAGACCAGCGACTTCAGCGGCGGATGGCGCATGCGCATCGAACTGGCAAAGCTGTTGTTGCAAAAGCCGGACGTACTGTTGCTGGACGAGCCCACCAACCAC
Organism: uncultured Bacteroides sp.; assembly: GCA_905203765.1. Taxonomy (GTDB): domain Bacteria; phylum Bacteroidota; class Bacteroidia; order Bacteroidales; family Bacteroidaceae; genus Bacteroides. Next base: position 14,709 of record CAJKXC010000040.1, on the reverse strand, counting down.
CTCGACATCGAATCTATCCAGTGGTTGGAAGACTTCCTTATTAATAACGGTAAGGCGGTTATCGTCATCAGCCACGACCGCAAGTTCGTAGACAACATCACCACCCGCACCATCGAGGTGACTATGGGACGGATTTACGACTATAAAGTGAACTACTCCAAGTACCTGGAACTCCGCAAGGAGCGCCGCGAACAGCAACAGAAGGCTTACGAGGAACAGCAGAAGTTCATTGCCGAAACCAAAGAATTCATAGAACGCTTCAAAGGCACCTACTCCAAAACCCTGCAAGTGCAGAGCCGCGTAAAGATGCTGGAGAAACTGGAGATACTGGAAGTGGACGAGGAAGATACCTCGGCGCTGCGGCTCAAGTTCCCGCCCTCTCCCCGTTCGGGCAACTATCCCGTCATTATGGAAGGGGTAGGAAAGAGTTACGGCGACCACGTCGTATTCCGTAACGCCAACCTCACCATCGAAAGAGGCGACAAAGTGGCCTTTGTGGGCAAGAACGGCGAAGGCAAGTCCACGCTGGTAAAGTGCATCATGAAGGAGATAGAGCATGAAGGCACCCTTACCGTAGGGCACAACGTTCAGATAGGCTACTTTGCACAGAACCAGGCTTCGCTGCTGGACGAGAATCTGACGGTATTCCAGACCATAGACGACGTTGCCAAAGGCGAAATCCGCAACAAGATACGCGACCTGCTGGGCGCCTTCATGTTCGGTGGCCCGGAAGAGTCGATGAAGAAGGTGAAAGTGCTTTCGGGCGGTGAGCGCACGCGCCTCGCCATGATAAAACTGTTGCTGGAACCGGTAAACCTGCTGATACTGGATGAGCCTACCAACCACCTGGACATGAAAACCAAAGACATCCTGAAGCAGGCGCTCATGGACTTCGACGGCACACTGATCCTCGTCAGCCATGACCGCGACTTCCTGGACGGGCTGGTGACCAAAGTTTATGAGTTCGGAAACAAGCAGGTGAAAGAGCACTTGAGCGGCATCTACGAATTCCTGGAAAAGAAGAAGATGGACTCGCTTCGCGAACTGGAACGGTAAACATCCTTTAACTCTCCTGCCGAACAAATTGTCAATTCATATTGTTTCATTTTACTAACCGCTTAATAACGAGAAAGAAATGAAACAATATGATGCCATCATTATAGGATTCGGCAAAGGTGGCAAGAAGCTTGCCGCCGAACTCGCCGGACGCAACTGGAAAGTAGCCATTGTGGAGCGCTCGCCCCACATGTACGGTGGAACGTGTGTCAACGTCGGGTGCATTCCCACCAAATCCCTGATTCACGAATCGGAATATGCCGAGAAGAGATTCTACAACGACTATCCCAATCAGTCCAAACTCTACGCGCAAGCCGTGGGACGGAAAAACAAACTGGTGTCTTTTTTGCGTGAGAAGAATTATGAAAATGTAAAGAACAACCCCAATATTACGCTTTATGACGGAACGGCCTCTTTCCTGTCGGGAGATACCGTCAAAGTGACTTCCGACAAAGAAGAAACGGTTCTGAAAGGGAAAGAAATATTCATCAACACCGGCGCCACTCCCGTGCTGCCTGCCATCGAAGGGATTGCAAACAGTAAATATGTATATACCAGCGAAACCCTGTTGGGGCTGGATAAGCTGCCCGCCCAACTGCTCATTATCGGCGGGGGAGCCATCGGTTTGGAGTTCGCCACCATGTATGCAGGTTTCGGGAGCCAGGTCACCCTGTTGGAAGCAGGAAACCGGTTCTTGTCCAAAGTAGACCGCGACATTGCCGCTTCCATGCTCGAATCATTGGAACGGAAGGGCATCCAGGTCAGACTGAATGCGCGCATCCAGTCGGCATACGACACTGCCGAAGGAATAACCCTGACCTACACGGACAACTCCGACGGCACCCCTTATTATCTGAAAGGCGATGCTCTGCTGCTTGCCACCGGACGCAAACCTATGATCGAGGCGCTGAACCTGCAGAAAGCCGGGGTACTGGTAAACGGCCAGGGGGCTGTTGTCGTCAACGAACAACTCCAAACCACTGCCCCACACATCTGGGCATTGGGAGATGTACGCGGATGCGAGCAGTTCGACTACCTGTCCATCGACGACTTCCGCATCATCCGCAACCAACTGTTCGGAGACAAGAAGCGGAGCCTGAACGACCGCCATCCGATCCCTTTTGCCATATTCACCGACCCACCGCTGGCACACATCGGACTGACGGAAGAGGAAGCCGTGAAGCAAGGCCATCCCATACAGGTAGCACGCATTCCGGCAGCGATCGTTCCCCGTGCCCGCACGTTGCACAATATGGACGGTATGCTCAAAGCTGTCATCAATTCGCACACCGGACGCATCATAGGCTGCACGCTGCTCTGCGTCGATGCCCCGGAAGTAATCAACACGGTGGCGCTTGCCATGAAAGCGGGACTGCACTACAGTTTCCTGCGCGATTTTATCTTCACTCATCCCAGCATGAACGAAGGGCTGAATGAACTATTCAATTCTTTTTAGCATTTTGTGTTTGGTAGTTAAGGCATTAACCCCTATCTTTGCGCATGTTCAAATGAAAAAGGAATGAGAAAGAAACAGAACATAGCGCTTTTCCTGTTCTTCATCAGCATCATGATGCTGGTGATTCCTGTCATTCCGCACCATCACCATGCCGACGGTTTGATCTGCATGAAGAACGACGTTACCACCAATTGCTGCAACCATCAGCATAGCAACGGCGGCGACCATTGTTGCTGCGACACGGGTTGTGTAACGACGCACTTTTTCCAGCAGCCATCCAATTCGGATGACGTCTGGCTACACCCCGATACTCCGTGGGTGGTTACTCTATTCACCGAATCTCTTTCCAAACTACTCATCCTGCCCGAATTTGATATCAGGAGACAGGATTGTGTTTACTTAGAATCTCTACACGGCACGTTCATCACACGTGCCACGGGACTTCGCGCGCCCCCTTCCGTTCTTGCTTAACCGGCTACCGCCGAAAGATTTCACCACAGAGGACACAGAGTCTCACAGAGTTTATCTTTATGTGTGAGGCTACCTGCCATTCAGTTACTACGAGATTAGCAGAACTCTGTGAGACTCTGTGTCCTCTGTGGTGAAGCCTACGAATTCTCACTTATATACAGCATTATTTAAGAACAAACTATCAACATGAGAAAGATCATTTTCATGGGAGCTTTGGGATTATTCCTGTTAGGCTCCTGTAACAGCAAGTCCGGAGAAAGTCACGAAGGACATAATCACGAAACAGAAGGACACAACCACGAAGCCGAAGGACATGACCACGAACACGGGGAAGAAAGCGCCCACGGAAGCGATGAGATTATTCTCCCGCCCGCCAAGGCACAGGCCGCCGGGGTAGAGGTCAGTGTCGTGGAACCGGGTACCTTCCATCAAGTTATCAAGACCAGCGGTCAGGTGATGGCTGCACAGGGCGACGAGAGTGTTGCCGTGGCTACGGTGGCAGGCGTCGTTTCATTCAAAGGAAAGGTCATCGAAGGCATGAGCGTCAGCAAAGGGGCGCCCCTGGTAATTCTCTCTTCCAAGAATATGGCAGACGGTGACCCGGTGCAGAAGGCGCGTATCGCCTACGAAGTTTCCAAGAAGGAATACGAGCGGATGAAAGCGCTTGTAGGCAACAAGATTGTATCGGAGAAGGAGTTTGCGCAAGCCGAACAGGTTTATGAGAATGCCCGCATCAGCTACGAGGCAGTGGCAAAGAATCATTCCGCCAGCGGGCAGGCCGTCGTTTCACCCATCAGCGGATATGTAAAGAACCTGCTGGTGAAGGAAGGCGACTATGTGGCAGTGGGACAGCCGCTGGTCAGCGTCACCCAGAACCGGAAACTGTTCCTGCGCGCCGATGTATCCGAGAAGTACTATCCTTATCTGAGCACCATCGGCTCTGCCAATTTCTGCACTCCCTATAATAATAAGGTATATACGCTGAAAGAGTTGGACGGCCGGATGCTTTCCTACGGCAAGGCTTCGGGCGAGAACGGCTACTATGTGCCCGTTACTTTCGAGTTCGACAACAAGGGGGACGTTATTCCCGGTGCATTTGTAGAGGTATATCTGCTCTCCACCCCGATGGAAGGCGTAATATCCCTGCCGCATACGGCGCTGACTGAAGAGCAAGGCAGCTTCTTCGCCTACCTGCAACTGGATGAAGAAGGCTACAAAAAGCAACCCGTCACCCTCGGTGCAGACAACGGGGAAAGCGTGCAGATACTTTCCGGCATCAAGGCGGGCGACCGCGTCGTAACCCAGGGAGCCTATCAAGTGAAGCTGGCTTCGGCAACGAATGCCATTCCGGCACATAGTCATGAACACTAATCACTGAATTACATGTTAAACAAGATAATACATTTTTCTCTTCACAACCGCATCCTGGTGCTGGTAGCATCGGTGCTGTTGCTGATTGGCGGTACATACACTGCCATGCATACGGAAGTGGATGTGTTCCCCGACCTCAATGCGCCGACGGTAGTCATCATGACCGAAGCCAACGGAATGGCAGCCGAGGAAGTGGAGCAGCTCGTCACCTTCCCCGTAGAAACGGCCGTAAACGGTGCGACGGGAGTACGCCGCGTACGTTCGTCCTCTACGAACGGCTTCTCGGTGGTCTGGGTTGAATTCGACTGGGACACGGACATCTATCTGGCACGGCAGATTGTCAGCGAAAAGCTGGCGGTAGTCGGCGAATCGCTGCCTGCCAACGTAGGCAAGCCGACGCTGGGCCCCCAATCGTCCATTCTGGGCGAGATGCTGATTATAGGACTGACCGCAGACTCCACCTCTATGCTGGACCTGCGCACCATCGCCGACTGGACGATACGTCCGCGATTGCTCTCTACCGGCGGCGTGGCACAAGTAGCCGTGCTGGGCGGAGACATCAAGGAGTATCAGGTACAGCTCGACCCGGAGCGTATGCGCCACTACGGCGTGACGCTGGGCGAAGTAATGAACGCCACCCGCGACATGAACCTAAATGCCAACGGCGGCGTGCTCTATGAATATGGCAACGAGTACATCGTACGCGGCGTACTTTCCACCGACCGGATAGAACAGGTAGCCAAAGCCGTAGTGCGCAGCAACGGCCCTTCTTCCGCCCCCATCCTGCTGGAAGACATTGCCGACGTCCGAATAGGCGCCAAGCTGCCCAAGCTGGGCACTGCCTCGGAGCGTGGGAAACCTGCCGTACTGATGACCGTCACCAAGCAGCCCGCCACCAGCACGCTGGAACTGACCGACAAACTAGAAGCCTCGCTCAAAGACCTGCAAAAGAACCTGCCCGCCGACGTAAAAGTATCTACGGACATCTTCCGCCAAAGCCGTTTCATCGAAAGCTCCATCGGAAATGTGCAGAAGTCGCTGCTCGAAGGGGGTATCTTCGTAGTCATCGTGCTGTTTCTGTTCCTTGCCAACGTGCGTACTACCATCATCTCGCTGGTCACACTGCCGTTGTCGCTGATTGCTTCCATCCTCGCCCTGCACTATATGGGCTTCACCATAAACACCATGAGCCTGGGCGGTATGGCCATTGCCATCGGCTCGCTGGTAGATGATGCCATTGTAGATGTGGAGAACGTATACAAACGGCTGCGCGAGAACCGGCAGAAGCCCGAAGGCGCACGGCTTTCGATACTGGATGTAGTGTTCAATGCCTCGAAAGAGGTGCGTATGCCTATCCTCAACTCCACCCTGATTATTGTGGTCAGCTTCGTGCCGCTGTTCTTCCTGAGCGGTATGGAAGGCAGAATGTTGGTGCCGCTGGGCATCGCATTCATCGTAGCGCTGGCGGCTTCTACCATTGTGGCGCTGACGGTGACGCCGGTACTCTGCTCCTACTTGCTGGGGAAAGAAAAGACAAAGGCAACGAAGAACCCGAACGGCGACTCCTTTGTTGCCCGCAAGATGAAAGCGTGGTACGGCACCGCGCTCACCTTCGTCCTTGCCCATAAGAAAGGTGTGCTCGGCGGCACCATCGGACTGTTCGTAGTAGCGCTCGTCTGCTTCTTCACCTTGGGACGTTCGTTCCTGCCGCCCTTCAACGAAGGTTCGTTCACCATCAACATCTCTTCGCTGCCGGGCATCTCGCTCGAAGAAAGCGATAAGATGGGACACCGCGCCGAAGAGTTGCTGCTCTCCATCCCCGAGATACAGACCGTAGCCCGCAAGACGGGACGCGCCGAACTGGACGAGCACGCCCTGGGCGTGAACGTTTCCGAGATTGAAGCCCCCTTTGAGCTGAAAGACCGCTCGCGTAGCGAACTCGTTGCCGACGTACGTCAGAAGCTGGGCACCATCGTAGGCGCCAACGTCGAGATAGGGCAACCCATCAGCCACCGCATCGACGCCATGCTGAGCGGTACGAAGGCAAACATCGCCATCAAGCTGTTCGGCGACGACCTGAACCGTATGTTCACCCTGGGCAACGAGATAAAAGGCGCCATCCAGGGCATCCCCGGCATTGCCGACCTCAATGTGGAGCAGCAGATAGAACGTCCGCAGCTCATCATCTCGCCCAAGCGGGAGATACTTGCCAAGTATGGCATCTCGCTGCCGGAGTTCTCGGAGTTTGTCAACGTCTGCCTGGCAGGCGAAGCCGTCTCACAGGTTTACGAGAAGGGAAAGAGTTTCGACCTCACCGTCCGCGTCAAGGACGACCTTCGCGACGAGATGGAGAAGATACGCAATCTGATGATTGATACGGGCGACGGGCAGAAAGTACCCCTGAGTTATGTAGCTGAAATCCGCTCTGCCATGGGTCCGAACACCATCAGCCGCGAGAACGTGAAGCGTAAGATTGTGATTTCCGCCAACGTGGCCGACCGCGACTTGCGCAGCGTGGTGAACGACATACAAGACCGGATAGACCGTCAGATAAAGCTGCCCGAAGGCTATCACCTGGAGTACGGCGGACAGTTTGAAAGCGAGCAGGCGGCAAGCCGCACGCTGGCGCTGACTTCGTTCATGTCCATTGTGGTCATCTTCCTGCTGCTCTACCATGAGTTCCGCAGCGTGAAGGAGAGCGCCATTATCCTCATCAACCTGCCGTTGGCGCTGATTGGCGGCGTGTTTGCCCTGCTCATCACGACGGGTGAGGTCAGCATTCCGGCTATCATCGGCTTTATCTCGCTGTTCGGTATCGCCACCCGAAACGGAATGTTGCTCATCAGCCACTACAACCATCTGCAACACGAAGAGGGTTACAGCGTGTACGACAGCGTCATCCGCGGTTCGCTGGACCGGTTGAACCCGATTCTGATGACCGCCCTGTCCAGTGCACTGGCGCTTATCCCCCTTGCACTGAGCGGCGACCTGCCTGGCAACGAGATACAGAGCCCGATGGCAAAGGTGATACTGGGCGGACTTTTAACATCTACGTTCCTGAACGGTTTCATCATTCCGATTGTTTACCTGATGATGCACCGTAATAAACAACCTAAAACGTCAGGCAATGAATAAACGATTTATCATATTCGGCGCTGCCATCCTCACCCTGGTGGAGATGCGCGCACAAACCGGCGGCATCGACGCCGTGCTTCAGCAGATAGAAGCCAACAACAAGGAGCTGCAAGCCAACTCCCACCTCATCTCATCCCAAAAGTTGGAGAACCGGGCGGACAACAACCTGCCCGACCCAACCCTGTCTTACGCCCATCTGTGGGATTCCAAGAACAGCGACGAGACAGTGGGCGAACTGGTCATTTCGCAAAGCTTCGACTTCCCTACCCTCTACGCCACGCGGGGACAGATGAACCGCCTCAAGACAAGCGCCCTCGATGCGCAGGCCACCGCCTTCCGTCAGCAGATACTGCTCCAGGCAAAGGAAGTGTGCCTGGACATCATCATGCTGCAACGCCAGCAGACCTTGCTCGACGAGCGGCTGAAGAATGCCGAAGAACTCTCCGCCATGTACACCCGCCGCATGGAGACGGGCGATGCCAATGCCCTGGAGACGAACAAAATCAACCTGGAACTGCTGAACGTGCGCACGGAAGCCCGCCTGAACCAGACCGCACTGAACAACAAGCTGAAAGAGCTGCTTGCCCTCAACGGCAACCAGCCCCTCGCCCCGGGACGTCCCCTGCCCAACGCCACCCCTACCGCCCAGGCACTCGGTCTGACGGAGTATCCCGCAGTTCCCCTGCCCACGGACTTCCGTCCGTTAGTAGACGGGCTTCTGGCTTCCGACCCCGCCTTGCAGTCCCTGCAAGGTGCAAGCTCCGCCGCCCAAAAGCAAATCTCGGCAAGCCGGCAAGGCTGGTTGCCCAAACTGGAACTGGGTTACCGTCGAAACACAGAGTCCGGTCATCCGCTGAACGGTGTAGTGGTAGGCTTCTCCTTCCCGATATTCGAAAACCGCAATAAAGTAAAGATTGCCAAAACACAAGCACTCAACATAGATTATCAGAAAGAAAATGCCGCCCTGCAAGCCAGCACTACGCTGTGGCAGCTCTACGAAGAAGCGCGCAACCTGCACGCCTCTATGGAAGAGTACCAACGCACCTTCCAGCAGCAACAAGACCTTGCCCTGCTGAAGCAGGCGCTCATGGGCGGGCAAATCAGTATGATAGAGTATTTCGTAGAAATATCGGTAGTGTATCAGAGCAAGACCAATCTCCTGCAACTGGAGAACCAGTATCAGAAGGCGATGGCACAGATATACAAGAGCCAATTATAAAAAGAAGAAAGGGACTGCTTGCCAAATGCAAACAGTCCCTTTCTCTATTCCTTATATATGTTTACAGCTTGGTAACCTTACCCATAAAGAGAATCGTTCCCGTGCTCTTCTCCTTTATCATGAAAACAAAAGGACGATTGACATAGAAAGGCCGGACAGTAATCGGACCGGGACTTGTCACCAACATTCCGCCGACAGTAACCGCCGCCGCTTCCGTTCCTTCTTCATCTACATTTACATAAGTAAATTGTTGCAGCAACCCTACACACAAGTCCGCATCGGACATCTTAGAGAAATCAGCATTACCAAAAGCATCCTTCATCCCCATTGCTTTCATATCCTTTATCAAGTCCTTATCATATTCCAGTTTGAACCGGGGAAGTTTGACATTAAGATTCGCACTCAGCATATTATCGTTCCATTCCTGCCAGTTCCCCTTTGTCAGTTGCGGCAGGCACTCATCCAGCGACTTTCCTTCGGCGGGCAGAAGCACGACCATGCTGAAAGCCTCGTTGCCATAAGGGAACTCCGCGATGGAGAAGTAATCATTCTCCGTATAATTGAAATGTTCTTCGAACAGATTCATCATCTGTACGGTAGATTCACTTCCATCCAGATTATTGAATGGCTCTGCAACCGTATTGGATTTCTTAAACTGTACCTTCCAGATTCCCTTGAAATAGAGGGCATTCAACAGGTAAAGACGCGCATCCTCAGGAATCTCCTTCAAGACTTCTGTAATACAATTGTTTGTTTTCTCGGCACACCACCTGTTTATAATGTCTTTAGCATTGGGCGAAGCGAAGTCCAGTTCCTGCACCTGTGCATCGTACATCTTCTTATTCACATCCACAAAAGTGTCGTAAACGCCGAAGCCCTGCTTTATCCAGATAGAATTGGCAATGCCCAGGCGGGTGGTATTGTCGAGGTCGAGCAGAGCCGAAACCAGTTTCTGATTATAGCTGTTCATGTCTTCTACCGAGTAGTCGGAGAATCCCAGCACATCTTTCATTTCGGTCATGGTATTGCCTGCCGCTCCGTTGGTAATCATCGAGAGGCAGAGCGAGGCACTGAGAGGGGAAACAAACAAGTTAGGCTTTGCCGTTTCGGTTTCGCACACCTGACGGAAGAAGCGGAATGCGAAGTCTGTTCCCAGATCCGTCATTTCTTGTTCGGCACGTGTAAGGACGATGTCCTTGCGTTCTTTAGGTTGCGGCGAGGAATCCCCGTCGCTTTGGCAGGCTGCAAGGATGCTAAGCAGACTTAAGGCAGCAATCGTTTTCTTCAACATAGGCAATAGTATTTATGTTATTCATAGCAGGAGTTAAGGGAATTAGAGAAGTTAAGGAGTTAAGCCGATAGTTTCACAGTCAGGTTATGATAATCAAAGAAAGAGTATCGGCTTAACTCCTTAACTTCTCTAACTCCTTCAACTCCCAGTTATCTGTATAGATAAATGCAGCAGAAAGTAAGATACTGCACCGAAGAAGCAATAAAATGAAACTTATTTCCGATACTTTCCGCCTGATTATTACAAAACTGTAGCCAGCCCCAGCACTTCTCCCGGCAGATACCCGCTACGGATGCGCCATTCATGCGGATAGAGGTTATTGGCGCGGTTGCCGATATTCTTGACAAAGCCCAGGGGAATCTGCTTATACGTAAGCAGTACCACGCCGCGGGGAGCCTCGGCAGGCAGGACAACAGCTTCCTTGTGCAAGTAGGCAATCGCCTGCTCATAGCCTATTTCCTGACGGGCAAAGGCATCGGGGCACAACGCCGTACTCATGGCGAGTCCGTGGGCAGGCATCCAGTCCCTGCCTTTCAGTTCGGCAACGTCCGCACCCACCTGCACAACGCGAACCGACGAACTCAGCGCAGCCACCTGGGCAACATACTCCCGCGGGAAGGCGCTAACGCGACAGCCGCCCACCAGCCACTCATAGTCTTCCGAATCCGCCAGCCACCGACCGACGGAGCGGAGTTGCTCCGGGGAGATAATGCGTGCCTGCGCTTCTTTTATCTGATTCTTCCGTCCTTTCTCCCGGACAGTCTCGGTCGCCGCCGCAGCAGTCCCGGTCTCTGTCCCCGGCTTGCGAAGGGCAGCCAGGAAGAAACCCTCGCCCGTAGTCTTGTGCGGCAGGAAGCGGTAGACAGGGAAGTCCTCGCCGGGAAGCAGATTTTCAGTAATGTTCCAGTCGCCCGAGACGTTCAGCCGCAGCACCTCTGCGCCCAGTTCATCGCGCATCCAGCGGATGTTTTCCTCGTTTTCCTTTGTATTATAGGTACACGTACTATATATCAGTATGCCGCCGGGCTTCAGGCAAGGCCAGATGTCCGTGATGATGCGCCGCTGGCGTTGCCAGCAGATGTCCACATTCTCCGGGCTCCACTCGCTGACGGCGACGGGGTCTTTGCGGAACATACCTTCTCCGGAGCAGGGCACGTCCGTCAGCACCACATCGAAAAACGCTTCAAGAGAAGAGAAGTCCGCAGGATCGTTGTTAGTGACCGCTACGCCGGGATGCCCCCACTTTGTCAGGTTCTCCGCCAGTATCTGCGAGCGGTTGCGGATGAGTTCATTAGCTACCAGCAGGCTGCCGGCGGGCAATACGCTGCGGGCGTGCGTGGACTTGCCGCCGGGAGCGGCGCAAAGGTCGAGCATCACCACCGGTTTGTCCGGCAAGAGTTGCTTCAAGGCTTGCTCCACGAACATGGACGATGCCTCTTGCACATAGAAACAGCCGGCATGAAACAGAGGATCGAAGGTAAACGCCGGCCTACGCTCCAGGTAGAAGCCGGTAGACGACCAGGGAACCCGGGGGTGCGGGAAACTGACATCTCCCAGTTTGTCCGCATTCAGGCGGATGCTGACCGGCTGTTTCTCGTCCAGCGCAGCAGACAATTTATTATATTCGTCATCGCCCAGCAGGGCGCGGGTACTTTCGATAAAAGATGCGGGTAATTCCATGTTCGATATTTTTTTACTCCCGCAAAGGTAGTACAAAAAGAGTTCTTATCAACCGGCAGAGAAAGATTCTTCATGCCAAAAAACAATTATTTTATTGCCCTCTTTTCAAAAATATTTCTTCTCTTTGCAACTTTATAGCGACCAAGCTACGTCTAACAGACAAAGAAACAAAACCTAAAAAACAATAGATTATGAAACGTATCATTTTGGGACTAATGCTTGCCATGCTGTGCTGCACATTGTTGCAAGGCAAGAACCGCACCGTAACAGAAAACGACAGCCAGGGGAACAAGAAAAGAGTTATCGAGCTCTGCGATACCGTCATCAACGGCAAGACCGTGACCGACACCCTCAGCGTAATGACGTACGAAAGCCCGGGGGACAGCAGGAAAGAAGAACACCAGAGCGGCCTGCAATGGGTGGGATTCAACCTTGACAACCAAGCCTCTGAAACTCTTATCGCCGTCACAGCGATTGTATTCGTCTTCGGCTTGCCGCTACTCATTGTCTTCACCGTCTTCTTCTTCCGCTACAAGAACCGGAAAGCGAAATACCGCCTGGTGGAACAAGCCCTTGCCAGCGGACAGCCGTTGCCCGAGAACTTCTTCAAAGAAGTCGGCAACAACAACGATATTCGCAACAAAGGCATCAACAACATCTTTGTCGGCATCGGGTTGTTCATCTTCCTTTGGGCTATTACCGGAGAGTTCAGCATCGGCTGCATCGGACTGCTCATCATGTTCACCGGCTTCGGCCAACTGGTTATCCACTACAGCACGCAGAACAATAAGGAAGACAAATGAGTCAACTCAACGACATATCGTTAGTCGCACAGGTCGTGGTGTTTCACAACACCAGGGCCTTCGACCAGTTGGTCAGGAAGTATCAGTCGCCCGTGCGGCGCTTCTTCCTGCACCAGACCTGCGGCGACAGCGAACTGAGTGACGACCTGGCGCAAGACACTTTTATCAAGGCATACACCAACCTGGCCTCGTTCAAAAACCTGTCCAGTTTCTCAACCTGGCTCTACCGTATTGCATATAACGTATTTTATGATTATATTCGCAGCAGAAAAGAAACGGACGACCTGGATGCCTATCGGGTAGACGCCCAATGCAGCACGCTACAAAAGGACGTAGGCCAGCACATGGACATCTACCGTGCACTGGCTTCCCTGAAAGAAATGGAACGCACCTGCATCACCCTCTTCTATATGGAAGACCAAAGCATCGAAAAGATTGCAGGCATCACCGGATGCCCGGCGGGAACCGTAAAAAGCCATCTCTCGCGGGCGAAAGAAAAAATGGCTACCTACTTAAAACAAAATGGTTATGATGGAAAATAATGATAAACTCCTTGACTCCTTCTTCGCCGAACACCGGCAGGAGATAGCCGACAACGGCTTCAGCCACCGCGTCATGCGCCACTTGCCCGACCGCACCCGCCGGTTGTCGCAAATATGGACAACGTTCTGCTTCACGCTCGCCCTGGTTCTGTTCATCGCCTTCGACGGACTGCAACTGGTACTCGATACCTTGCGCGAAACCTTCAATACCGCCGTAGAGAGCGGAGCAACGCAACTCGATCCCAAGTCGCTGGTAATTGCAGTCGTGGTACTGCTCTACTTCGGGTATCGCAAGATTTCAACGCTGGCATAAACCCGGCCGATACGCATTTGCCCTTAAGATAATCCGATTAGCCCTTGCTTTATTAGAATAAAGCAAGGGCTAATTTTTTTTAAACAACCGAACAAATCTCAATGATAAATTGTATCTTTGTCAGCTCATAAAACGAAATAAGAAGAGAGAGTTTTGAGACAAGTTTTATTCATCATATTATTAATCTGTTCCATTGGTAATGCACGGGCACAAGTAGAAAGCGACTCAATCGTAATGAACTACTTGCAACAAATGGGAGCCCCCGTCACTTACAACAACGAAGTAAAATTGCTGATGACCGGTCGCGAGAAGTTCGTCGACCTCTTTGAAAATATCCGTCGTGCCAAGCATCACATCCACCTGGAATACTTCAACTTCCGCAACGACTCCATTGCCAACGCCCTCTTCGACCTGCTGGCGGAGAAGGTGAAGGAAGGCGTGGAAGTGCGCGCCATGTTCGATGCCTTCGGTAACTGGTCCAACAACCAACCACTGAAAAACCATCACCTGAAAGCCATCCGCGACCGCGGCATCGAGATTGTGAAGTTCGACCCCATCACCTTCCCCTGGGTGAACCACGCCGTACACCGCGACCACCGCAAGATAGTAGTGATAGACGGCAAAATAGGCTACACCGGCGGCATGAACATCGCCGATTACTACATCAACGGCCTGCCCAAGATAGGGCAATGGCACGATATGCACATCCACCTCGAAGGCGATGCCGTGCGCTATCTGCAAGGAATCTTCCTGACCATGTGGAACCGTGAGACAGGGCAGCACGTCGGCGGTCCCGCCTACTTCCCGGACATTCCCCAGTTCCCGGACAGCATAGCGGAAGAGATAGCGATCGTAGACCGTACCCCGCGCGAAACGCCGCGCTCCATCAGCCATGCTTACGCAGCTTCCATCAAGGCGGCAGAGAAGAATATACGAATTGTAAACCCTTACTTCGTCCCCACCAAGTCCATCCGCAAGGCGATAAAAAGCGCGTTGAAGAAGGGAACGGAAGTGGAAATCATGATACCTGCCGTATCTGATATCTACTTTACTCCCGAAGCTTCCTTCTACGTGGTGCACAAGCTGATGAAGCAGGGAGCCAAGATTTATCTCTTCAACGGCGGATTCCATCACTCCAAGATTATGATGGTGGACAGCACTTTCTGTACCGTGGGCACCGCCAACCTCAACAGCCGCAGCCTGCGCTACGACTACGAGACGAACGCTTTCATCTTCGACCCCGAAACCACCAACCAACTGAACGCCATGTTCGATCGCGACAAGCAGAACAGTACGCTGCTCACACCCGAAGTGTGGAAGAAGCGCTCCAAATGGAAAAAGTTTGTAGGCTGGGTGGGAAACCTGATGACGC
>CAJKXC010000039.1 GCA_905203765.1 uncultured Bacteroides sp. | reverse complement strand
AGTCCGGGCTTTGCGCATAAAAAAAGGTTGTGCCAGCATTTTGACACAACCTCGTTTTTTGTTAAATAAACTCACAAAAGCCTGCGGTTAAAGAAAAAAGAAGTAGTTTTGCCGACTGAAAATTAATAGAATTAAATAAAAAGAAGCATGAGATTAAATAAATTATCCATACTCTATTCACTTCTCGGAATATTGGTGGCATCGTGCATAAAGGATGAAGCTCCCAATGCGGAAGCAGATATCACGGGAATATCCTTTCAAGAAGACATTCTTGCCAATTCATACATAGACATGAATCCGTCATACGACGAAGCACTGGATGCTTATCCGATACGGGTTAACGTAAAAGAGGGAACAGATGTAACCAAGCTGGCACCTGTATTTGAATTGACTCCAGGTGCTACCATCAACCCTGCCAGCGGAAGCAATCAGGACTTTACAAGTCCGGTACGCTATACCGTCACTTCACAGGACAAGAACTGGAAACGCGTCTATGCTGTTACCGTGAGGGAGCAGAAAGCAAGTAATATCCCGACAACGTTCCACTTTGAGAATGTAAGACTTATCAAAGGGATTTCCAATGCAAGTGATCCTGAAAAGAAGCGCTACTACCATGAATTCTATGAAGAACAGGATAGCGGAGAACTGACATGGGCAAGCGGAAATAAAGGATTTAATTGGGCAGCAAGTTCTTCTCTGACAACAGAATATCCTACCGTACAGTATGATGAAGGGTTGAAAGGAAAATGTGCGAAACTGGAAACGCGCCTCACTGGTGACTTGGGTAATATGGTAAAAATGCCCATCGCCGCCGGCAACCTGTTTATCGGCAGCTTCGACATGCTGAACGCCATTACCAATCCGCTCAGCGCCACCCGTTTCGGAACACCTTTCTACAACAAGCCTTTACGCCTGACCGGTTACTACAAGTACAAGGCAGGAGAGAAGTTCTACGAAAACGGAGCTTATACAGACCGGAAAGATATGATGAACATCTATGCCATCTTCTATGACGGTGTAGATAATAGCACAGGAAAAGAGAAAGACGTAACCCTGGACGGTCATCTGCCGGACACCAACTACGAACATCCCAACATGGTAGCCCTTGCCCTGATGGAAAACCCGCACGAAACGGACAAGTGGGAACACTTCGACATCCCCTTCGACTACGCACGCTACGGAAAGAAGATAGACGAAACCAAACTGGCAAACGGCGGATACAAGATAAGCCTCATTTTTGCTTCGAGCAAAGACGGCGCAGTCTTTGAAGGCGCACCGGGAAGTACGCTGCTGATAGACGAAGTGGAACTGATATACGAATAAAATAGACTCTGAACATCATGATAAAGAAGATAATAACACTCATCATCCTGGCAAGCAGCCTGCACATTGCCTTGCATGCCCAGGAGAGCCAGAACCGGACACTGATGAACGCCGCCCTGCACGGATGGGAATATGAGATAAGAGCGGGCGTCAGCATCGGTGGTACCGCTCCGCTGCCGTTGCCCGAAGAGATACGAAGCATCGACGCGTACAATCCCACCTTAGCCCTTATAATAGAAGGAAATGCTATCAAGTGGCTGGGGAAAGAGAAAAAGTGGGGTGTGATAACCGGCTTACGAATGGAAACAAAGAACATGATTACCAAAGCCACCGTGAAGAACTACGGCATGGAAATCATCGGCAACGACGGCAACCGCCTGAAAGGAAACTGGACGGGTGGCGTAAAGACCAAAGTGCGCAACTCCTATCTCACCGTGCCTGTGCTGGCAGCCTACAAACTCAGTCCGCGCTGGCGTGCCAAGTTGGGTGCATACATATCCTACATGATGGACGGAGAGTTCTCGGGACACGTATATGAGGGCTACTTGCGAGAAGGAGATCCTACCGGCGAGAAAGTAAACTTCACCGACGGCGCCATAGCCACCTACGACTTCACCGGCGACCTGCGCAAATTCGCCTGGGGACTACAGGCCGGAGCAGACTGGCGTGCCTTCAAATACCTGAATGTCTTTGCCGACCTGACGTGGGGCATGAACGACATCTTCAAGAAAGATTTCAATACCATCACCTTCGCCATGTATCCCATTTACCTGAATGTAGGTTTCGGATACGCCTTCTAAACCTCTCTTGCGCATAAAGAGAATAGATTCTTCGCTTCGCTCTGAATGACAGGCGATAAACAAATAAAGGTTTAGGTTGTTATCAATCCCAAGATAACAACCTAAACCTTTTTATATGAAGATAAAATACTGGAGCACTGCGCTGCTCACTCTATGTCTGTGCTCTGCGGCAATGGCACAGAAAAGCGACCGCTATCTGGAAAAGCCGCTTCCGCAAGGCTGGGGAACGGATGCTTCCCACGCCATTCCCGGAGACGATAAACTGTTCGGCGGGCAGATACAACCCGTAGACGACCAATGGTGGAAAGCCTTCGGCGACCCCATGCTGGACTCTCTTATCACAACGGCATCCACTCAGAACTATTCCGTACTCTCCGCCCTGGACCGCATGGCAATGGCAAAAGCCAACCTGCGGATAGAACGCAGCAACTTCTTCCCCGCCATATCCCTGGACGGCGGATGGGCACGCCAGCAAACCAGCGGTAATGTCACCTCGCTGCCACAATCCATCACCGGAGCATACAGCGCCTCGCTCAATGCCAGTTGGGAACTGGATGTATTCGGAAGCATACGCCAGCGGGTAAAGGCGCAGCGCGAGAACTTCGCCGCCAGCCGCGAAGAATATACTTCCGTCATGATTTCCCTCTGTGCCCAAGTGGCGTCCGCCTACGTCAACCTGCGCGAACTGCAACAGGAACTGAGCGTGGTGACGCACAACTGCAACACCCAGGCGGCAGTGCTCAACATCACCGAAGTACGATACCGGACAGGCTTGGTATCCAAGCTCGACGTATCGCAGGCCAAATCAGTATATTACAGCACAAAGGCTTCCATACCCCAACTGGAAGCAGGCATCAACCAATACATCACGACCCTTGCAATCTTACTCGGTACTTATCCCCAATATATCCGCCCCATATTAGAAACACCCGGCAAACTGCCCGACTACATGGAACCCGTCGGCATAGGCATCCCCGCCGATTTGCTGATGCGCCGTCCCGACATCCGGCAGGCGGAGCGCCAGGTGAACGCACAGGCGGCGCTGCTCGGCGCATCGAAAAGTGACTGGTTGCCGGAAGTATTTCTGAAAGGTTCCGTAGGCTATTCCTCGCACGACCTGAAAGACCTGACCAAGCGGGGCAGCATGACCTTTGAGATAGCCCCAAGCCTGAGTTGGACACTGTTCAGCGGCGGCAAGCTGATAAATGCCACCCGGCTGGCGCGGGCGCAACTGGATGAATCCATCCATCAGTTCAACCAAACGGTGCTGACTGCGGTGCAGGAGACGGACAATGCCATGAACGCCTACCGCAACTCCATACAGCAGATTGTCGCCATGCGCGAAGTCTGCCATCAAGGAGAAGAGACGCTGAATCTGTCCCTCGACCTATACAAGCAAGGGCTGACGCCCTTTCAGAATGTGCTCGACGCACTGCGCTCGTTGCTGACATACCAGAACCAGCTGGTGCAGGCACAAGGCAACTCGCTGCTGCAACTTATATCGCTCTACCAGGCATTGGGTGGGGGATGGAAAAACAAATAACAACCATTTAAAGAACCTGATATGAAGAATCTAATGTACACTTCCCTGTTCCTCTTGCCGCTACTGGCGGGATGCGGGGATAAGAAAGAAGCGGCACGCACAATGCCGACTCCCGAAATAAGCGTAGCCCGTCCCATCGTGCAAGACATCACGCTGACCAAGGAATATCCGGGCTATCTGACGTCAGAAAAGACCGTAGACCTGGTGGGCAGAGTGAACGGAACCCTGCAAACCGTAGCCTACGCTCCCGGCAGCAGGGTGAGGCAGGGGCAAGTGCTCTTCGTCATCGAGCCGACCGTCTACCAGGACAACGTCCGCCAGGCAGAAGCCGAGCTAAAGACCGCCCGCGCCAATCTGGAATACGCACAAAGCAACTACACCCGCATGCAGGAAGCCGTCAAGAGCGATGCCGTCAGCCGGATACAAGTGTTGCAGGCAGAAGCGAACGTCGCTACCTCGCAAGCCGCCGTCAGCAATGCCGAAGCTGCACTGAACACCGCGCGTACCGACCTGAGCTACTGCACCGTACGCGCCCCGTTCGACGGAACCATCAGCCGGAATCTGGTAGATGCCGGCAGTTACGTCAGCGGCAGCGTGCAACCCGTAACGCTGGCAACCATTTACAAAGATGACCACCTGTACTCTTACTTCAATGTGGCAGACAACCAATGGCTCGGCATGCTGATGCAACAGGGGGACAGCATTCCCCGCCACGTCACCGTCAGCCTGGGTGAGAACGGGATTATGAACTATCCCGCCACGCTGGATTACCTATCGCCCAACGTAGACCTCAACACCGGAACCCTGAATATCCGCGCCCGCCTCGACAACCCGAAGGGGTTACTGAAAAGCGGACTCTACGTCAGCATCACCCTGCCGTACGGCGAACAGAAGAATGCCCTGCTGATACCCGACGCCTCTATCGGCACCGACCAACTGGGAAAATACGTCTATGTGGTCAACGACTCGGACATCGTACGCTACCGCCACATCGAAGCCGGGCAGTTGATAGGCGACAGCCTGCGCCAGGTGAAGCAAGGACTCACGCCTCAGGAACGGTACGTAGTCAAGGCGCTGATGAAAGTCCGGGACGGAATGAAAGTTTCTCCGCAGGAAACCAAGAGTTTCAGCCGATGAAACTACCTGTTTCATTAAATGAAACTCCCAGTTCCAAGTAATGAAACTGTCAGTTTCATGCCGTGAAACTTTCAGTTCCGCAACGAGGAACATCTGCTTTCGAGGCATCAAGTAACTTTAATCCTATAAACCAACGATTATGTTCTCAAAATTCTTTATAGACCGTCCTATATTCGCTACCGTGCTGGCGCTGCTTATCGTGGTGGCAGGACTGGTCACACTGGGCATTCTGCCCATCGCGCAATACCCCGACATCACGCCGCCCACCGTAACGGTAAGTGCCGTGTACCCCGGAGCCAATGCGCAGACGGTGGCACAAACCGTCGGGCTCCCCATCGAGCAGCAAGTGAACGGAGTGGACGGCATGCTTTATATGTCGTCTAACTCTTCCTCGTCCGGCGCTTACTCGCTGACAATTACGTTTGCCGTAGGCACGGACATCGACATGGCCACGGTGCAGGTACAGAACCGCGTCAGCGTGGCGCAATCGTCGCTCCCGGCGCCCGTGGTGGTGCAGGGCGTCACGGTGCAGAAGCAATCGAGCAACATCGTGATGTTTCTCACCATGAAGTCCGATAACCCCGAGTACGGCGGGCTATACCTCAGCAACTACGCCAAGCTGAACCTCACAGACCAGTTGTCGCGCGTGCCCGGTGTGGGCGCCGTCAACGTGATGGGAGCGGGGGACTACTCCATGCGCATCTGGCTCGATCCAGCCCTGCTGCGCATCCGCAACCTCTCGCCGCAGGATGTCTACCAGGCCATCCAGACGCAGAACGTAGAAGTGAGCGCCGGAACCGTGGGGCAACCCATCGGCACCGACAACAAGAACGCTTACCAATACAGCCTGACCGTGAAAGGCCGGCTGACCTCTCCCGAAGAATTCGGTAACATCATCCTGCGCACCGAAGCCGGCGGCCGCGTGCTGCGCCTGCGCGATGTAGCCCATATCGACCAGGGTTCGGCATCCTACAGCGTGGTGTCGCAGCTCGACGGACGCCCCACCGCCGCCATAGCCATTTACCAGCAGCCGGGCAGCAACTCGCTCGATGTATCGAAGGGCGTCAAAGCCCGGATGAAGGAACTGGGCGCGAACTTCCCGGCAGGTATCCAGTACAACGTGACGCTGGACACTACGGACGTTATCCACGCATCCATCGACGAAGTGATGGTGACGTTTCTTGAAACTACGCTGCTTGTAGTGCTCGTGATCTTTCTGTTCTTGCAGAATTGGCGGGCGGTCGTCATTCCCTGCATCACCATTCCCGTGTCGTTGATCGGTACGCTGGCGGTGATGTCGCTCT
Organism: uncultured Bacteroides sp.; assembly: GCA_905203765.1. GTDB lineage: Bacteria > Bacteroidota > Bacteroidia > Bacteroidales > Bacteroidaceae > Bacteroides. Next base: position 17,962 of record CAJKXC010000039.1, on the reverse strand, counting down.
TCGGATTCTCCATCAATACGCTGACGTTGTTCGGACTGATACTGGCCGTTGCCATTGTGGTGGACGATGCCATCGTGGTGGTGGAGAACTCCACGCGACTACTGGACACAGGCCGGTACAGCGCCCGGCAGGCGGTGACGGAAGCGATGGGGGAGATTACCGGGCCTATCGTGGGCGTGGTGCTGGTGCTGCTTGCCGTATTTGTGCCTACGATGCTTATCAGCGGCATTTCGGGGCAACTCTACAAACAGTTCGCCCTCACCATTGCCGCCAGTACCGTGCTTAGCGGCTTCAACTCGCTGACGCTGACTCCGGCACTCTGCGCACTGATGCTGCAACCTACCTCGCCCTCTAAGTTTCCGCTATACAAAGGATTTAACCGACTGTATGACAAGGCACAAGGCGGTTATGATAAAGTGGTGGGTTATCTGCTGCCGCGTCCCGTCATAGCCGTTGTCTCCTATGGGGTGCTTACGTTGCTTGCCATCCTGCTGTTCGTCAAATGGCCCAGCACTTTCGTTCCCGAAGAGGATGACGGATATTTCCTTGCCGTTGTGCAGTTGCCCCCGGCATCGAGCCTGGAACGCACGCAGGCGGTGGGACGGGAAATCAATGCCATCCTCGACACGTACCCGGAAGTGAAGGACTACATCGGCGTGTCCGGCTTCTCCGTGATGGGGGGCGGGGAGCAGAGCAATGCCGCCACCTACTTCGTAGTGCTGAAGAACTGGAACGAACGGAAAGGGAAGCAACATACCGCTTCTGCCATAGTAGACCGCTTTAATATGGAAGCCTACAGCATTCAGGAAGCGGAAGTCTTTGCTATGGTTCCGCCCGCCATCCCCGGACTGGGCGCCACCGGCGGCTTGCAGTTGCAACTGGAAGACCGGAACAACCTCGGTGCAGGCGAAATGCAGCGTGCCGTAGAGGCGCTGATGGAGAATTATCGCAGCTATCCCGCCCTGGCATCGGTCAGCAGCCAGTACCAGGCCAATGTACCGCAGTACTTGCTGAACATCGACCGCGACAAGGTGCAGATGATGGGCATTCCGCTGAGCAGTGTCTTCACCGCGCTGGGTTACTATATGGGTGAGGCTTATGTAAACGACTACGTGCAGTTCGGGCATATCTACCAGGTGAAGTTGGGGGCGGGCGACCGCGCGCAACGCGTCATTGACGATGTGCTGAAACTGAGTGTGCCCAACGCCACAGGCGCGATGGTGCCTTTCTCCGCTTTCACGCAGGTGGATGAGCAGCTGGGCATGGACCAGATAAACCGGTATAATATGTATTCCACGGCTGCCGTCACTTGCAACGTAGCTCCGGGCAGCAGTTCCGGCGATGCCATCCGGCAGGTGGAGAGCCTGATACGGGAACAGTTGGGTGATGAGTTCGGCTACGAATGGACGTCGGTGGCGTATCAGGAAACGCAGGCGGGCACTACTACCAGTACCGTATTCCTGATGGCGCTGCTGGTAGCATTCCTGGTGCTTGCCGCACAGTACGAAAGCTGGACGAGTCCGGTGGCAGCGGTGATGGGACTTCCGGTGGCATTGCTCGGAGCGATGCTGGGGTGTTACGTCATGGGGACGCCGGTGAGCATTTATACGCAAATCGGTATTATCCTGCTCGTCGCCCTCTCTGCCAAGAACGGAATCCTGATTGTGGAGTTCGCCCGCGACTTCCGGGCGCAGGGCAACAGCATTCGCGAAGCTGCCTTCCAGGCAGGACACATCCGTTTGCGGCCTATCCTGATGACGTCGCTCGCCTTTGTCTTCGGTGTGATGCCGTTGCTGTTCGCTACCGGGGCGGGAGCGGGGAGCCGCATTGCGTTAGGTGCCGCGGTGGTATTCGGTATGGCAATGAATACGCTGCTCGCTACGGTCTACATCCCGAACTTCTATGAACTGATGCAACGATTGCAGGAGAGATTCGGCAAGCGACGGAAATAGATGGTGTAACTGCTCAAAACGCATCATCTGTTTACCCCAAACGCATGGTCTGTTTACCCTCAACGCATGATGCGTTTGGGGCAAACAGACCATGCGTTTCTGTATGATGCATTATAAGTCTCCGTACGCGGGGATGTTCTGGAGAAAGGTATAAGTGTTCCGTTCGTAATCGATGCGGCAGCAATAGTGTTGCAGCCCGTTGCTCACAATCAGGTAATCTACTTTCAGTACCATGTTGTAGCGGGTGATCTGGTCGAAAACTTTCTGTGTGATTTCTATTTCGGGCGCTTTGTATTCCACAATCATGCGCGCGGTCAGGTCGCGGCGGTAGAGCACGGTGTCGCAACGCTTCCTGGTACCGTTCAGCTGCACCTGCACTTCGTTTGCCAGCAGCGCTTGCGGATAACCTTTGTGCGCCAGCAGAAAGTGTACAAAGTGCTGGCGCACCCATTCTTCGGGCGTCAGTGCCACGTAGCGGCGGCGGACGACATCGAAAATCACTGTCCGGCCGTCTCTCTCTGCTATCTTGGTTTCGAATCTTGGTAAATTAAGTTCCTGCATCTTCATGACCGTACTTCCTGCTTTAGTGGGTGGACAAATACGAAACGGCAACCCTGGGTGTATTCGGAATCTATCCAGATATCTCCGTTCAGGCGCTTAATAATCAGTTGGCAGATGGACAGTCCCAGTCCGGTTCCCTGTGCTTTCTCATTCAGTTTCTCGAAGCGCTCGAAGATACGGCTCTGCTGCTCCAGCGGAATGCCGCATCCGGTATCGGTAACGGAGAAGCGCGCCATGCCGTCTTCGGTCTTTTCCAGTTTCAGGGTGATGCTGCCTTGTTTGGTGAACTTGGTAGCGTTGACTTGCAGGTTTATCAGCAACTGCTGCAAGCGCTCCACATCGGTATCCAGTTCCAGGGTATCGAGGTCTGTCTCGAACAGCATCTCGGCATCGGTCTGCTTAATGGCGCTCAGCGTTTTCACCACGTTCCGACAAAGGGCCACGGCATCGCAAGGCTTGATGTTGAACTTCATATTGGCAACGTCCAGGCAGGAGATGTCTATCACGTCGTTTATCAGCTTCAGCAGCAGTTCCGAGTTCAGTTGTATGATGTCATTGCATTGCTCGCGGGTTGCTTCGTCAATTCCGGGCATGGTCAGCACTTCGGCAAAACCGGAGAGGGCATTCAGCGGTGTTTTAATCTCATGGCTCATATTGGACAAGAACAGGCTTTTGTTGCGGATGGATTCTTCGGCCAGGGCTTTCGCACGGTTCAGCTCCTCACGGGAATGCGCCAGCCATCTGTTCTGCTTGCGTATATAGAAGAAACAACCTGCAAACACCACCAGGAGAATAACTCCCGCAATCCATATCAGGCGCAACAAACGGCTCTGCTGGATGTTGCGTTGCAACTGCACCTCGTCGATGGAGAATTTAGTGCGCAAGTCCTCTACCTTGCGCGAGTTGATGTCCTGGTAAACGGCTATGGTATGGTTGCTTAAGTCCAGGTACAAGCTGCATGCTTTCTCGTAATGTCCTGCTTGCAACTCCTGCGCGGCAACTGCCCAAAGCACACTATCGCCGTCCTGCTTCTGTATCTGGTCTTGTGCCCAGGAAACACTGGCTGACAAACACAATAATAATAGTAGTAATATACGTTGCTTCATCCTGTTTTACTTTCATTGTTCTACTTCATTATTCCTTAACTTCTACGGGGTACATAACTGCTTCCTAAGTATTTGAGGGACAAAATTAATTAATTTCCACGAAAACAGAAGAAGAATCATAGCTATTTGAACGCCGGCATGACAGGCAATATTCAAATAGGGTAGGTAATGACAATTGTGCGTTCTTCCTTCTTCACGAGATAACTGCCTTTAAAGGTTTCCAGATACAGCCGGTTGATGTCGTGCTGTATCTGGGGAGAGTATTCTCCCTCTTCTTCTTCCATTTTCAGTAGGGGACTTCCGGTCACAACCAGTTTCATCACCTCACCTTCGCGGCTCAATGTATAATTAACCCAAGCCATGCCCTGATATCCTTCGGGGGCAGAGAGCACCGACGAAAGCAACCTCATAAAGCGTCCGCTATCCGCCCGTATCAAGAGCGAATCCGATGTCGTGTCGAATTGCAGGTGCATTGCATTGTTCTCCTGCATCTCCACCATCATCTTGGCGTCACGGCACATCTGCACGGCATCGCACTCCACAACATTGAACTTCATCATTCCGGATTCCAAGCGGGAGAGGTCGAGCACATCGAATATCAGTTGCGACAGTTGCCCGGCATTCTTCTTCACCAGTCCGGCATATTCTTCCATCTGCTCTTGCGAAAGGTCTTTTTCCGTGGAAAGCACTTCCGAAAAGCCGACTACCAAGTTCAGCGGTACCCGTATCTGAGAGGTGATGTTACGCAGAAAGACTTCTTTCATCTTGTCGGCCGCTTCCACGGTGTTCAAAGCCTCGCGCGTTTCTTGTTCCGACTTGCGCAACATACGCCGTACGTGCAATGCACGCCACAACGATACCGACAATGCGATAATCACCAGTATGATCAGTGCCACACGCAACTGGTTATAACGTTTGTCCGCTGTGGCCCGCTCCAGCAAGGCCTGGCGAATGGTATAGTTTGCCTGATGCGCTTCTTCGTGCAGGCGAAGCACGTCGCGGTTCAGAGAATCCATCTCTTGTACACCGCGAAGATAGTTCTCGGCGGCTTCCTTATATCGTCCGGCATATTTCAGGGCATGCCCCTTAATGATGCGTACCGTCATCTTGAACAAAGGCTGGGTATCGTCAAACAATGATAGAGCCGTGTCGTACTCACGGAAACTTTTATCCCATTCTCCGCGCAGGCAATAATAACCGCCCCACATGATGTGGTACTTGATGCGATAGGAGAACAAGCTGTTCGACGAATAATACTTCTCGGCCAGTTTCAAATGCTTCTGCAAGTTGTCAAGGTCAGAGTTATCCAGATAGATGCCACTATAAGACAGCTCCATATCCAGCATCTTATCTCTGTAACTATCCGCTTTCTCCGGTGCTTCTGCCAATGCTTGTTCCATCATGCTGCGTTGCATGTTCAGTTCGGAGATAGCCAGCAGGTATTCGCCTTTCAGTTGGTAAATAGTGTGAATTTCGTTATAAACCGTAGCCATATCTACTTTGGGCAGGTGGGGGAGTTCTAAAGTTTCCCTATATTTCTCGATGGCTTCATCTTCGTGCTTAGAGGCACGCAAAGCCCTGGCCGTAGTCAGCATGGAGTAATAGATGCCGGTCCGGTTGTCCAGCTTTTGCGCTTCTTCTTTCATGCGCCGGGCTTCCAGCAACACGTACTCCGTATCTCCACGCACTGTATTGAATTGGAGAATATCTCCCCATGCCGCAAAATAAAGGTCATACATCTTATACTTCCGGCTGACAGATTCCAATGTTCTGAAGGCTTTGCCCATTTGCAATGTATCGGCCTGATACTTATAGTGACGGTAGTAGTCATAGCGGATACCTACTTCTTCTTCCCTGTACTGACTGTCGGTAGCCAGTACCAAAGCCGAATCGAGCAGTTCCACCGACCACTTCTTGCCGATATTCTTCTGCAGCATATTGCGCATGAACTCCACACGCTTGGTGGTATCTGCAGACATTGAATGGTATATGTTGAAAATGCTGTCACGCAACTGCTTGTCTTCCTGCTGCTGCGCTTGTAAAACATTACTTAATAAGCAAAAGAGTAATAGTAGTGATAAATGTAGTTTCATCCTATCTTGATTTCATATCCGGCTTTCTTCCCGTACTTTTGCGAACAGAATATCGTCCAGAAGGTCATTAGGGAACAAATATAGGGAAATTCTGTGAAAACAAAAGAAGAAATTGCAGTTTATTGAATATTTACAAACCGAATGTCCGTCTAACGCCGTATTATCGCCAATGACCTAAATAGGGTAAGTAATGATTATCATGTGTTGCTCTTTATCTACGGAATAACTTCCCTTGAATGTTTCCAGGTAGAGCCGGTTGATGTCATGCTGTATGCGGTGCTGCTCTTTGTCGCCCACCACTTCCAGCAACGGACTGCCGTGCACGGTAATTTTCAGTCTGCCGTCTTCGCTCACCAACGAGAACTTCACGAAAGCCTCGCCTTCGTAGCCAATGGGAGCGGAGAGGACGGAAACCATCAGTTTCATAAAGCGCGTACTGTCTGCCTGTATCGGCAGGCTCTCCAGTTCGGTATCAAATTCTATGTGCACCATATTGCCGTCCTGCATCTCCACCATCATCTTGGCGTCACGGCAGAACTGCACGGCATCGCACTCCTGGACGTTGAACTTCATCATGCCCGATTCCAAACGGGAAAGGTCGAGCACGTCGAAGATAAGTTTAGACAGGCGGTCGGCGTTCTTCTTCACCAATGCGGCATATTCCTGCATCTGCTCGATCGGAAGGTCGCCGGCACTTTCGGTAAGCAACTCGGAGAAGCCCACGACAGCATTCAGCGGTACTCTTATTTCATAGGTGATATTTCGCAAGAAAACTTCTTTCATCTTATTGGCGGCTTCCACGGTCTCCAGCGCTGCACGGGTTTCGTGCTCCGAACTGCGCAAGATACGGCGCACATACAATGCACGCACCAGCAGTATTGCCAGCCCCACTGCCAAGAGGATGACCGATGCTACCCATGTCAGGTTGTAGTGCTTTTCCGCCGTAGCCTTGTCCAGCAATGCCTGGCGGATGGCGTAGTTGGCGCGGTGCACCTCTTCATGGCGTTGCAACACCTCACGGTTTATGGAATCCATCTCAATAGCGGCGCGGCTATAAGTTTCGGCAGCCTCTTTCTGCCGTCCTGCTTCCCCGAAAGCGGCTGCTTTCAGAAGGTGTATGGACATCTCGTGCAGGGGTTGCGTTCCTTTGAAATGTGCCAGGGCGATGTCGTACTCACGAAAACAGGCGTCCCATTCTTTCGTCATCTTATAATAACCGGCCAGGACTGTGTGGTATCTTATGTAAAAGGAAAACAGGCAATCCGGCGTATAGTATTTCTGCACCTCTTTCAGATGCTTCTCCAGGTTATCGATATCAGAAATGGTCAGATAAATCTCACAGAAGGCCAATTCAAGGTCCAGCAGCCTGTTTCTAAAGGTTTCTGCCTTTTTGGGGTCTTTGCTTACTTCACGCAAAGCAGCATCACATCCTTTCTGCAGTTCGGCCAATGCCTTTCCGCTGTTAGATACATGCCACATGTATATTCCCGCAATTTCGCTATGGATCATCGGGCGGTCGGCACTCGAAAGATTGGGCATTTCCAGTATTTCCCTGAACTTGGCAATGGCTTCTTCTTCTTGCTTGGCTCCTTTATAAGCCCTGGCGGCAGCCAGATGGGAATTCAGTATTCCTATCGGATTATTCAGCCTGCGGGCGGCTGCTTCCATGCGCTTTGCTTCCAGTATAACGTACTCCGTATCTCCACGGACAATATTAAATTGGAGTTTGTCTCCCCAGGCAATGAAATAGAGGTCATAGCTTCCGTACTTGTTGCTGAGGGTTTCCAGCTGCTCAAACGACTTGCTCATCTGCATGGTATCTGCCTGATACTTATAGTGACGGTAATAGTCGAAATAAACTCCCAATTCTCCCTGGGCATAATTGCTGCGGACAGACCATACGATGGCGGAATCGAGAAATTCCTTTGCCCAATCCTTACCGATATTCTGCTGAAGCATCTTACGCATGAACTTCACACGCAGACTGTCTGCGGACATGGTACCGGATACGCGGAACACACTGTCGCGTAACTGGCTGTCGGCAGGAGAGAGAGGCTGTTCCGCTTTGGCAGAGGCAATTATCAGAAGATGGCATATCAGGATGAATAATATCTTTTTCATAAGCGTACTTCCTGCTTTAGTGGATGAACAAATACAAAACGGGAGCCTTTAACATATTGGGAATCAATCCAGATGTCTCCACCCAGGCGCTTGATGATGAGCTGGCAGATTGAAAGTCCTAATCCTGTGCCTTGTGCCTTCTCGTCAAGTTTCTCAAAACGCTCGAAGATACGCGCCTGCTTTTCAAGCGGAATACCGCAACCGGTATCGGTCACCGAGAATTGCGCCTTTCCATCATCTGCCATTTCCAGCCACAGTGTGATGGTACCTTCTTTGGTGAACTTGGTGGCATTGACCAATAGATTGATCAGCAACTGTTGCAGACGTTCTATATCAGTATCTAATTCTAATGAAGGCAGTTCGGTTTCGAAAAGGATTTCGGCATCTGTCTGCTTGATGGAACTCAACGTCTTCACTACATTCCGGCAAAGCAAGACCGCTTCACAAGGTTTAATGTTGAACTTCATATTAGCAATATCCAGACAGGATATGTCTATCACATCATTTATCAGCTTTAGTAGCAATTCGGAGTTCAGCTGGATGATTTCGTTGCATTGATTGCGCGTTCCTTCATCAATTCCCGGCATAGTAAGCACTTCCGCAAAGCCTGAGAGAGCATTCAACGGTGTTTTAATCTCATGGCTCATATTGGAAAGGAACAAACTCTTGTTTCGGATGGAATCTTCCGCCAAAGATTTTGCACGGTCTAACTCCCCACGGGATAGGGCTAACAACTTGTTTTGCCTTCTTATATAAAAAAAACAGATCATGAACATCCCCACAAGGATAATGCCGGCAATCCATACTAATTTCAGCAAACGGCTTTGATGAAGGTTTCTTTGCAACAAAACCTCGTCAATGGAATACTCATTCCGCAAATCTTTTACCTCACGTGAATTTATCTCTTGAAAAGTGGATATTGCATGATTGCTCAGATCGATATATAGGCTACAGGCTTTGTCATAATGCCCTGCTTGCAACTCTTTTGCAGCATCTGCCCAGCTGAGACTATCACCATTCTGCTCTTGCGCCCACGAAACACTACTTAACAAACAGAATAGCAATAGTAATATTTGTTGTTTCATTCGATTTTAATTTCCAGTTTTTAGTTTTTTATTGTACTTTTGTGAGTTAAATAATCGCTCCTTAAAAGTCTTTTCGGAGCAAATTTAATAAAATCTGATGAAAACTAAAGAAGAAATCGTAGCTAATTGGCTGCCCCGCTATACAAAACGTAGCCTGGAGGATTTTGGAGAATACATTTTGTTGACCAATTTCAACAAGTATGTGGAAATATTCGCGGAAAAGTTCAATGTTCCTATCCTTGGTAAAGATGCTAATATGATCTCTGCCAGTGCAGGAGGAATAACCATCATCAACTTCGGTATGGGAAGTCCTAATGCAGCCATCATCATGGACTTGCTGAGTGCTATCCACCCCAAAGCCTGCCTGTTTTTAGGCAAGTGCGGAGGCATAGACCGAAAGAATAAGATAGGGGACCTCATCCTTCCTATCGCCGCCATCCGTGGCGAAGGTACTTCTAATGACTATTTCCCCCCCGAAGTTCCGTCGCTTCCGGCATTTATGCTGCAACGCGCCGTTTCCTCTGCTATCCGCGACTACGCCCGCGATTACTGGACCGGTACTGTATACACCACCAACCGCCGTATTTGGGAGCATGACGAGGAATTCAAAGAATATCTGAAGAAAACCCGTGCAATGGCTGTCGACATGGAAACTGCAACCCTGTTTAGCTGCGGTTTTGCTAATCATATTCCTACCGGTGCCCTTTTGTTGGTATCCGATCAGCCCATGATTCCGGAAGGAGTGAAAACCGATAAAAGTGACAATATAGTCACTCAGAACTATGTAGCAGAGCATGTTGAAATAGGCATTGCATCCCTGCGCATGATTCTCGATGAAAAGAAAACAGTGAAGCATCTGAAGTTCGACTGGTAATCAATCACTTTCCGGTTTGATAACCGGCATCCTCTGACAAAGCAACTTATATGGCGAAACAAGAAACAACATGCGATGACATCCTGAAAGAGTTAAAGGCCAAGCAATACCGCCCCGTCTATTACCTTATGGGCGAAGAGGCATATTACATTGACCTGATCTCCGACTATATCATAGACAATGTTCTCACTGATACCGAAAAAGAGTTCAATCTGACCGTTGTTTATGGTGCGGATGTCGATATAGCTACCGTTATCAATGCCGCCAAGCGATATCCGATGATGTCCGAACGCCAGGTTGTTGTAGTCAAAGAAGCGCAAGCTATCCGCAACATGGACGAACTTTCGTACTATCTGCAAAAGCCGCTGAATTCTACCATCCTGGTTATCTGCCACAAGCATGGCGTACTGGATAGGAGAAAAAAACTGGCTGCCGAGATAGAGAAGGTAGGGATATTATTCGAATCCAAGAAGGTAAAGGATGCCCAGCTCCCGGCATTCATCACCTCTTATATGAAGCGCAAAGGCGTAGACCTTGAACCCAAAGCCACCTCTATGCTTGCCGATTTTGTCGGTACCGACCTCAGCCGTCTCACCGGAGAACTGGAAAAACTGATTATCACTCTTCCAAAAGGTCAGACACGTGTCACCCCCGAACAGATAGAACGTAACATCGGAATCAGCAAAGATTATAATAACTTCGAACTCCGCAGTGCCATTGTAGAAAAAGACGTTCTAAAAGCCAATAAGATAATAAAATATTTTGAAGAAAATCCTAAAACAAATCCTATTCAAATGACTTTATCTTTACTTTTCGGCTTCTTTTCCAACCTGATGTTAGCTTATTATGCACCCGAAAAGTCGGAGCAAGGCATTGCTACTTTCTTGGGTTTGAGAAGTCCATGGCAGTCTCGTGAATACCTGAGCGCCATGCGCCGCTACAATGGAGTAAAGACCATGCAGATCATCGGAGAGATTCGATATGCCGATGCCAAGTCCAAAGGGGTAGCCAACTCTTCTTTAAGCGATGGAGATATCCTTCGGGAGCTTGTCTTCAAAATCCTGCATTAATACAATAAACTCTTCCATTATGTCACATTGAGGGAGATTCTTCCTACTTTTTTCTATTATGAGTATATATGCAAGCATGAAAATACAGCATAATATTCTTATTATCAGTTTTATATATCAAAAATAACACTCTCAGAATCGTTTTTTCTCGACCAATCGGTCATTAGTACGGAAAAAAGGCAAGGATTCGCCGGTTGAAGAGTAGATAGAATAATATCTCTAATTGATTTTCTTCCGTGTCATCTATTTTCTTCCCAACAGATGATTTATATAACTCCACTTCATTATTCAAAAGAGTTAAATAGTTGCGTTTGCAACAACAAGAATTTACCCTTGTAAAAGCACGCACTTTACATTCGTACTTAAACACAAGTTTGATATTACAATCATACTGCACAACTTAATAATACAATTGTAAATAGCGATATTTAAGTCAGTAAACATACAATTTACAAATATATAGAGTAGGGGGTTAACCCAATATTATATATACTATAATATGTTATAATCCAATATAATATAGCATTAAAATAAAGCAAAGAGCCAAACAATGCAAAAAAGCAAATAAAAACAATTGTAAAGCAGCATTATCCAGCCAATGCAATAACAGATACATACTTAATAATAAGTGTTTTACAATTAATAATTAAAGTTTAAATAAGAGAATCTATTCAGGGGGTTTACTACGCATTACATTTGTAGTAATTAGATTTGTAATATTGCAAACACTTTTGTAATACTCAAACATTCACGTTTTTAATTTGCTTTTGTGATTTCTATTTTTTACTTTTGTAATCAATTAAATTCAGAGTACAATTGTAATCGTACCCACGTTATGAGTATAAAAGACAGATTTAAATTGGTTATGGAACGGGAAAAGCTAACAGCTGGCGCGTTTGCTGAAAGCATCGGTGTTGCCCAAGCTACTATTTCCCATATCTTGGGTCCACGTAATAAATATCCAAGTACGGAAGTGATCCTTAGATTGCATCAACGGTATAATGACATCAACCTTGAATGGTTGCTTACCGGAAAAGGAAAGATGAGTAATGAATCAAACTCCGCAGAAGAAGGAGACGTATTCGACTACCCTTTATTTGCTGAGAATCCGGAAAATCCGGCCGATGAGTCGAATGAAATGGAAAATCGCAAGGAAATTGCGTTAGAAAGACAGCAAAAAGCACCTAAAGAGATTGTAAAACAAGAGATTATCTACAAAGAAAGGCCACCCAGGAAAATCACTGAAATAAGAATTTTCTTTGATGATAACACATACGAAACATTCAAACCCGAAAATTAAGGAGTAAGAATAAGAGTTTACACAATTTCCCGTATCTTTGCGCCTTGAAAGATAAATTCCCTCTTTATAGATAATATGAAAAAATATATTTTAGATCTGACAGTGACCGAGAACGTCCGACTGCATGCCAATTATGCGCTGCTGAAATTGACTTCCCCGTCCCTGCTCCCGGAAATGCTTCCGGGACAATTTGCCGAAATTCGCGTAGACGGTTCACCCACTACTTTCCTGCGACGCCCTATCTCTATTAATTATGTAGACAAACAACGGAATGAGGTGTGGTTTCTAATCCAACTTGTAGGAGATGGAACCAAGCGATTAGGAGCGGCAAAACAAGGAGATATAATCAATGTGGTACTTCCATTAGGAAACAGCTTCACAATGCCTGAAAAGCCCTCGGATAAGCTCTTATTAGTAGGTGGCGGCGTAGGTACAGCACCGATGTTGTATTTAGGCGAGCAATTGGCGAAAAACGGAAGCAAACCCACCTTCTTATTAGGTGCCAGAAGCGATAAAGACTTGTTGCAATTAGAAGATTTTGCTGCCTATGGAGATGTATATACCACCACGGAAGACGGCAGTCATGGCGAAAAAGGACATGTCACCCAACATTCTATATTGAGCAAGATGAACTTCGAACAAATATATACCTGCGGTCCTAAACCAATGATGATGGCTGTAGCCAAATATGCCAAAAGTAAAGGCACTAATTGTGAAGTGTCTTTAGAAAACATGATGGCATGCGGCATAGGCGCTTGCTTATGTTGTGTGGAAAATACCACAGAAGGTCATTTATGCGTATGTAAAGAAGGTCCGGTTTTTAATATAAACAAACTATTATGGCAGATTTAAGTGTAAACATTGGTGAATTACAAATGAAGAACCCGGTCATGACGGCATCCGGGACGTTTGGTTACGGTGAAGAATTTGCCGATTTCATCGATATATCGCGAATAGGTGGTATAATTGTAAAGGGGACTACCCTTCACAAACGTGAAGGCAACCCATATCCACGCATGGCAGAGACTCCATCGGGCATGTTAAACGCTGTGGGACTGCAGAATAAGGGTGTACATTACTTTGTTGAACACATCTATCCGCGTATCAAAGACATTCAGACAAACATGATTGTGAATGTTTCGGGCTCTACCATCGAAGATTATGCTGAAACGGCTTCAATCATTAACGAACTTGACAAAATTCCTGCCATAGAATTGAATATCTCTTGCCCCAATGTAAAGCATGGCGGAATGGCATTCGGTGTCACCACAAAAGGAGCTGAAGAAGTGGTAAAAGCCGTGCGCTCAGTTTACAAAAAGACACTTATCGTAAAACTCTCCCCGAACGTTACAGACATCACAGAAATAGCCCGCGCAGCCGAAAATGGCGGTGCAGATAGCGTGTCGCTCATAAATACGCTGCTGGGAATGGCTATCGACGCGGAACGTAGGCGCCCCATACTCTCTACAGTTACGGGTGGAATGTCCGGTGCAGCGGTGAAGCCCATCGCATTGCGCATGGTGTGGCAAGTTGCCAACGCGGTAAAAATCCCCGTCATAGGCTTGGGAGGTATCATGAACTGGAAAGATGCAGTGGAATTCATGCTTGCAGGCGCGTCTGCCATTCAAATCGGTACTGCAAACTTCATAGATCCGGCAATAACAGTGAAGGTAGCAGAAGGTATTAATGACTACCTTGACAGACACGGATTCAAGTCCGTACAAGACATAATCGGTGCGCTTGAGGTATAACTAAAAACAAGATATTGCCATTCGCAATATAAATTCAGAAAAAAGGACATTCATCACGGAATGCCCTTTTTCTTTTTATTTACATCAGTAGAATTACTCTCCTAACAAATCGGGACGCAATTTTCGAGTCCTCTCCAACGACTGTTGAAGCTCCCATTCCTTAATTTTCGCCTCATGCCCGGAGAGTAAAACATCCGGAACTTTCCAGCCGTTGTATTCCGCGGGGCGCGTATAGACCGGAGCCGCCAATAAGTTGTCCTGGAAGGAATCGGATAAAGCAGATTGCTCGTCGGAAATAACACCGGGAATAATACGCACGATAGCATCCGCCATCACAGCAGCAGCCAGTTCGCCGCCCGTCAGAACATAGTCGCCAATGCTGATCTCTTTGGTTATGAAATGCTCGCGGATGCGATAGTCTATTCCTTTGAAGTGTCCGCATAGAATAATAAGATTCTGGGCCAAAGACAAGGAGTTTGCCATCGGCTGATCGAACTGTTCGCCGTCCGGGGTGGTAAAAATCACCTCATCATACTCCCGCTCGGCTTTCAGGGCATTGATACAGCGCTCGATAGGCTCTATCTTCATCACCATTCCGGCAAATCCACCGAAAGGATAATCGTCTACACGGCGATATTTATCTTCCGTATAGTCGCGCAGGTTATGGATATGTATTTCTGCAAGCCCTTTATTCTGAGCACGTTTCATAATAGAGCAATTGAAGAAGCCTTCAATCATCTCCGGCAAAACAGTGATAATGTCAATACGCATAAACTTTAATTTTTTGCAAAAGTACAAATATTCGGGTAGAAACCCGTATTTTTGCATTCAAACAATCAGAAATCGCTATGACTGTAAAGGAAAAGATAGATGAACTGCGCGCCGAACTGCACCGGCACAACTATAATTACTACGTGCTGAATGCTCCCGAAATATCTGATAAGGAGTTTGATGACAAGATGCGCGAATTGCAGGACCTGGAGAAAGAACACCCTGAATATCAGGATGAAAATTCGCCTACCATGCGCGTAGGAAGCGATATAAACAAGAATTTCACGCAAGTGGCACACAAATATCCGATGCTTTCATTAGGGAATACTTATTCTGAAAGTGAGGTGACGGACTTTTATGATCGTGTAAAGAAAGCGCTGAACGAGGATTTTGAAATCTGCTGTGAGCTGAAGTATGACGGCACTTCCATTTCACTGACCTACGAGGACGGTAAGTTAGTACGTGCTGTAACCCGTGGTGACGGCGAAAAGGGCGATGATGTGACGGATAATGTGAAAACGATACGCACCATCCCCCTGGTTCTTCACGGAGATTATCCTAAATCATTCGAAATCAGAGGAGAAATACTGATGCCTTGGGTTGTATTCGAAGAGTTGAACCGCGAAAAGGAAGCACGCGAAGAGCCACTTTTTGCCAATCCGCGCAATGCAGCTTCGGGAACCTTGAAACTGCAAAACTCTGCCATCGTAGCTTCGCGCAAGCTCGACGCATACCTATATTATCTGTTGGGCGAAGAACTGCCCTGCGACGGGCATTACGAAAACCTGCAAACAGCCGCCAGCTGGGGATTCAAGATCTCCGAGCATATGAAGAAGGCGCATAGCCTGGAAGAGATATTCGAATACATCCGATATTGGGATACCGAGCGCAAGAACATGCCGGTAGCAACAGACGGCATCGTACTGAAAGTCAACAGCTTGAAACAGCAGAAAAACCTCGGTTTCACCGCAAAATCTCCCCGCTGGGCCATTGCTTATAAATTTCAGGCGGAGCGTGCATTAACACGCTTGAACAAAGTCACTTACCAGGTGGGACGTACCGGCGCAGTGACTCCGGTTGCCAATCTGGATCCCGTGCAACTGTCCGGTACTATCGTAAAAAGGGCCTCTCTGCATAATGCAGACATCATAGAAGGGCTGGATTTGCACGTAGGCGATATGGTTTATGTGGAAAAAGGCGGAGAGATTATCCCTAAAATAACCGGAGTTGACAAAGAAGCCCGCGGCATGCTTGTCGGCGAGAAAGTGAAATTCATCACCCATTGCCCCGAATGCGGCAGTAAACTGATACGTTACGAAGGCGAAGCAGCACACTATTGCCCCAATGAAACGGCATGTCCGCCCCAGATAAAGGGTAAGATAGAGCATTTCATCAGCCGAAAGGCCATGAACATAGACGGACTGGGACCGGAAACCGTGGATATGTTCTACCGGCTGGGATTGATAAAAAACACCGCAGACTTGTACCAGCTTAAAGCAGAGGATATCAAGAGCCTGGATAGAATGGGCGAAAAGTCCGCCGAAAACATCATTAAAGGTATTGAAGCCAGCAAGGAAGTACCGTTCGAAAGAGTGCTTTTCGCACTGGGCATCCGTTTTGTAGGCGAAACCGTAGCCAAGAAGATAGCCAAGTCCTTCAGAGACATTGAGGAACTGGAAGACGCCGATCTCGAAAAGCTGAAAAACATCGATGAAATCGGCGAAAAAATAGCGCAGAGCATTCTCGTTTACTTTGCAAATCCATCAAACAGAGAGCTGGTAAACCGCTTAAAAGCAGCCGGATTGCAATTCTACCAGAAAGAAGAAGACCTGAGTGAATATACCGACAAACTTGCCGGCCAGTCCATCGTCATCAGTGGCGTATTCACCCACCATTCAAGGGACGAATATAAAGATCTTATTGAAAAGAATGGCGGAAAGAATGTAGGCAGCATCTCTGCCAAGACCAGCTTTATCCTGGCCGGTGAGCATATGGGGCCTGCCAAACTGGAAAAAGCCCAGAAACTGGGTGTGAAGATAATGAGCGAAGATGAGTTTTTAGGCCTGATATCCTAACAAATGTCTGCTGAAAGCTTTTTTATGGCTTATATTTGTAGGGTAAATCGAAAAAATTCGTACTTTTGCGAGTCATTTAATTAGAGATTACTTTATAATACTCATGATACAGACAAGATTGAAAGGAATGGGGGTAGCGCTTATTACTCCTTTTAAAGAGGATGAGAGCGTTGATTACGATGCGTTGATGCGTTTGGTGGACTATCAACTCCAAAACAATACCGATTTTCTGTGCGTGCTTGGCACTACGGCAGAAACTCCGACGCTGACGGAAGATGAAAAGAAGAAAATCAAGAAAATGGTCATCGAACGCGTGAACGGAAGAATACCTATTCTCCTCGGTGTAGGCGGAAATAATACCCGTGCCATAGTGGAAACACTGAAAAATGACGATTTCACCGGAGTAGACGCGATTCTTTCCGTCGTTCCATATTACAATAAACCTTCGCAGGAAGGCATATACCAGCACTATAAAGCCATATCGGCAGCAACTGACCTGCCCATCGTACTTTATAACGTCCCCGGCCGCACCGGCGTGAACATGAAGGCCGAAACGACCCTGCGCATTGCACGCGATTTCAAAAATGTGATTGCCATCAAGGAAGCATCGGGCGATATCACCCAAATGGACGATATCATCAAGAATAAACCTGCCGATTTCGATGTTATTTCGGGAGATGACGGTATTACCTTCCCTCTGATTACCCTGGGGGCAGTCGGCATCATTTCGGTTATCGGAAATGCATTTCCGCGCGAGTTCAGCCGTATGGTACGTCTGGCATTACACGGAGATTACGCGAATGCGCTGACTATCCACCACAAATTCGCCGAACTGTTCAAGCTTTTGTTTGTAGACGGCAATCCGGCAGGCGTAAAAGCCATGCTGAATGTGATGGGAATGATAGAAAACAAACTCCGGTTACCATTGGTACCAACCCGGATCACTACATTTGAAGCTATGCGCAAGATATTGGACGAACTGAACATTAAGTGCTGAGTCTAAAAAACGCATCACATATACAATGAAAACGCATCATCTGTTTGCCCTAAACAGATGATGCGTTTGCTATAAACAGACCATCCGTTTGGGGCAAACAGATGATGCGTTTTTGTCATATAAAAAAGCCTCTGCAAGATACTTGCAAAGGCTTTTCGTGATCGCGACAGGATTCAAACCTGTAACCGGCTGATCCGTAGTCAGCT
>CAJKXC010000038.1 GCA_905203765.1 uncultured Bacteroides sp. | reverse complement strand
GGATAGCACGGATTTCTTATATCTCTCTGTTATCAGTGTACTCTGTGCTTGAAATTTTATCCGTGCTATCCGTGTGTTCCGTGTGCTCCGTGAGCAAAAAAAATCCCATTTATCAAACTAATAACAATAATTGTATGAACAAAATCATGGAATGCGTCCCCAACTTCAGCGAGGGACGCGACTTGCAGAAGATAGACAAAATAGTAGCCCCTTTCCGGGGAAAACCGGGTGTGAAGTTGCTGGATTACAGCAACGACGAAGACCATAACCGCCTGGTCGTTACGGTGGTGGGTGAGCCCGAACCCTTGCGCGATGCCGTGCTCGAAGCCATCGGCGTTGCCGTGCAGCTGATAGACCTCAACCATCACACCGGTCAGCATCCCCGCATGGGTGCGGTAGATGTAGTGCCCTTTATCCCTATCAAGAATGTAACGATGGACGAAGCCATCGCCCTCTCCAAAGAAGTGGGCGCAGAGGTAGCAAAACGTTACAATCTGCCCGTGTTCCTGTACGAGAAGTCGGCTTCCGCCCCCCATCGCGAGAACCTGGCGGCAGTTCGCAAGGGCGAGTTCGAAGGCATGGCTGAGAAGATAAAACAACCCGAATGGCATCCCGACTTCGGCGATGCCCAGCGCCATCCCACTGCGGGAACGGTTGCCATCGGCGCCCGTATGCCATTGGTGGCATACAACGTCAACCTCAATACTCCCAGCCTGGAGATAGCCCACGACATAGCCAAGAAGATACGCTTCATCGGCGGCGGTCTGCGCTACTGCAAGGCGATGGGCGTGGAACTGAAAGATCGCGGCATCACACAGGTTTCCATCAATATGACCGACTTTACCCGTACCGCCCTCTACCGCGCTTTCGAACTGGTGCGGATTGAAGCGCGCCGCTACGGTGTCAGCATCGTAGGTAGCGAAATCATCGGGCTGGTGCCTATGGAAGCGCTCATCGATACCGCTTCCTACTACCTGGGACTGGAGAATTTCTCGATGGAGCAGGTGCTCGAAGCACGGATTATGGAGTAGAATATTATGACAGAAAACCTGATTATATTTAATGCGCGGGTGGTAACCCCCCTCGGTTTCTCCGCCCGTAGGGGCAAGGAGATGGGCGAGTTGCGCATCCTTGAAAATGCCACGGTGGAAGTGACCGATGGCATCATCACTTACGTGGGCGAGAACCGCGGCGAGCAGCGCGACGGCTATTACCAGCGCTACTGGCACTACAACGCCCGCGGCAAGTGCGTGTTGCCGGGCTTTGTCGATTCGCATACGCACTTCGTATTTGGTGGCGAGCGTGCCGAAGAATTCTCCTGGCGGCTGAAGGGTGAGAGTTATATGTCCATCATGGAACGTGGCGGCGGCATTGTGAGCACAGTAAAGGCAACCCGTGCCTGCAACTATATCCGCCTGCGCAGCCGTGCCGAAAGCTTCTTGAAGCAGATGACCGCTATGGGCGTGACCACCGTCGAAGGCAAAAGCGGCTACGGACTGGACCGTGACACCGAACTGACGCAACTCCGCGTGATGCGCGGACTCAATAACGACGAACACCGGCGGGTAGAGATTGTTTCTACCTTCCTCGGTGCGCACGCCGTACCCGAAGAATACAGTGGGCGCACGGACGAGTATGTGGATTTTATCATCCGCGAAGTGCTGCCCTGCGTGGTACAGAACGATCTGGCGGAGTTCTGCGACGTCTTTTGCGAACAAGGCGTTTTCTCCATCGAGCAATCCCGCCGTCTGCTGCTTGCCGCCAAAGAAATGGGGTTGGAACTGAAACTCCATGCCGACGAAATCGTTCCTTTGGGCGGTGCCGGACTGGCTGCCGAACTGTCCGCCGTTTCCGCCGACCATCTGCTGCATGCTTCCGATGCCGATATCCGTGCGATGGCGGAGAAGAATGTAGTGGCTACCTTGCTTCCGTTGACTGCTTTTGCGCTGAAAGAACCCTACGCCCGCGGGCGCGAAATGATAGATGCCGGTTGTGCCGTGGCGCTTGCTACCGACCTCAATCCCGGTAGTTGTTTTTCCGGTTCCATCCCCCTCACGTTTGCCCTGGCGTGCATCTATATGCGCCTGAGCATAGAAGAGGCCATTACCGCCCTGACCCTGAACGGTGCCGCCGCCTTGAAACGTGCGGATAGCATCGGCAGTATCGAAGTAGGGAAGAAAGGGGACTTTGTGGTACTGAATACCGACGATTATCATTTTCTACCTTATTATATAGGGATGAATTGTGTCAACACCACCATCAAAGAGGGTGTGCTCTATCCCGTAGTATAAACCATAAAATAAATCATACCATGTTAGCTGAATTAGTTGTTAAAGAGTTTCTGAATAAAGTAGCGGGCAGTGATCCCGTTCCCGGCGGGGGAAGCGTTGCCGCATTGAATGGCGCCATCGCTTCCGCCCTCGCCGCTATGGTTGCCAACCTCACCATCGGCAAGAAAGGTTATGAAGCCCACGAGGATCTGATGCGTTATATCTCCGAAATAACCATGCGGCAGAAAGATACTTTTGTTGCCGACATAGACCGCGACTCCGAAGCCTACGACGGCGTGTTTGCCTGCTTCAAAATGCCTAAAGCTACCGATGAAGAGAAGGCCGCCCGCAGCGCTGCCATCCAGGATGCTACCAAGTATGCCGCCCTGGTGCCGATGCAGGTGGCGCGCAATGCCTACGAACTGATGCCGATTATCGCAGACGTTGCCCGTCTGGGCAATCGCAATGCCGTGACCGATGCCTGTGTGGCAATGATGTCCGCCCGTTCGGCTGTCCTGGGTGCGCTGATGAACGTACGCATCAACCTCGGTTCGCTGAAAGACAAGGAGTTCGTAGCCAAGCTTCAGACCGAAGCCGACGAACTGGAACGCCTTGCCTGTGCCAAAGAAAAAGAATTGTTGGACGAAATTAATCAGGAGCTGAAACTATGAGCAATGTCTATCACGTAGGTTCCGGTGAGCTTACTTTCGACCTCATCGAACGTATCATCAACGAAAACCTGAAGCTGGAACTGGCTCCCGAAGCCAAACAGCGCATACAGAAATGCCGTGACTATCTGGATAAGAAAATCGCAGAGTCCGACGAACCTTTGTACGGAATTACTACCGGTTTCGGTTCGCTGTGCAGTAAGAATATCTCGTCCGACGAGTTGGGCACCTTGCAGGAGAATCTGATAAAAAGCCATGCTTGCAGTGTGGGCGAGGAGATACGTCCCGTCATCGTCAAACTGATGATGCTGCTCAAGGCGCACGCCCTTTCCCTAGGGCATAGCGGGGTGCAGGTCATCACCGTGCAACGCATTCTCGACTTCTTCAATAATGACGTGATGCCCATCGTCTACGACCGCGGTTCATTGGGGGCTTCGGGCGACCTCGCCCCGCTTGCCAATCTCTTCCTGCCCCTTATCGGTGTGGGCGACGTATATTATAAAGGTAAGAAGCGCGAAGCCATCAGCGTGCTCGATGAATTCGGCTGGGAACCTGTGAAACTGATGAGCAAAGAAGGCCTGGCACTGCTCAACGGTACCCAGTTTATGAGTGCCAACGGCGTGTTTGCCATCCTCAAAGCCTTCCGCCTCTCCAAGAAAGCCGACCTGATTGCCGCCCTCTCCCTCGAAGCCTTTGACGGGCGCATCGACCCCTTCATGGACTGCATCCAGCAAATCCGTCCCCACAAAGGACAGATCGAGACAGGCGCCAACTTCCGCAAACTGCTGGAAGGCAGCGAACTGATAGCCCGCCACAAGGAGCATGTGCAAGACCCGTACTCCTTCCGTTGCATCCCACAGGTGCACGGCGCTACCAAAGATGCCATCCGCTATGTTGCCTCTGTGCTGCTGACGGAAATCAACTCCGTGACGGACAACCCCACCATCTTCCCCGATGAAGACCGCATTATCTCCGGTGGTAACTTCCACGGCCAGCCGCTTGCCATCTCTTACGATTTCCTTGGCATCGCCCTTGCCGAACTGGGCAATATCTCCGAACGCCGTGTTGCCCAGCTCATCATGGGCCTGCGTGGCCTGCCGGAGTTCCTCGTAGCCAACCCCGGTCTGAACTCCGGCTTTATGATACCCCAGTATGCCGCCGCTTCGATGGTAAGCCAGAACAAAATGTACTGTTATGCCGCCAGCAGCGACTCCATCGTATCCAGCAACGGACAGGAAGACCACGTCAGCATGGGCGCCAATGCCGCCACCAAGTTGTACCGCATCATGGATAATTTGGAACATATTCTTGCCATCGAGCTGATGAATGCCGCCCAGGGCATCGACTTCCGCCGTCCGCTGAAGACATCGCCCGCCTTGGAACGCTTCCTGCACGAATACCGCAAGGAAGTCCCTTTTGTGAAAGACGACATTGTGATGTATAAGGAAATCCATAAAACCGTTGCTTTCCTCAACAGGACGAAGTTCGATTATTAACAGCTTCCCAATAAATCTGCCAGAAACATAATATTTATTAATCTCTAAACAAAAAAAAGAAAACTCGATTGATGAATTGAGTTTTCTTTCTATCTTTGCCACGTTTTATTCCGATAATGAATAGAAAAAACGATTTTATGACTTAAAAAGGGAAGAAAATGGGCGAACACACGAAGCATTCGGCATCAAGGTCGGAACTGAGGGAACGAATCATCCAGACCGCCGTAGAAGCATTTAGTACACATGGAATCAAAAGTATCACAATGGATGATATTGCTGCTTCCCTGGGTATATCCAAACGTACTCTTTATGAAGTATTTTCAGATAAGGAGTCGTTGCTGGAAGAATGTATTCTGACTGAACAGCGGAGTACGGATGTTTTGATCAAACAAATTCTGGATACTTCCAGCAACGTATTGGAAGTTATACTGAGGTGCTATCAGTGGACCATAGAGAAGTTTCATGCTACCAATAAGAAATTCTTCGAGGACATCAAGAAGTATCCCAAAGCTTATGAATTGGTGAAGAGGAATCATAACCGCAGCTCGGACGATACGGTGAATTTCTTTAAAGAAGGTGTGAAGCAAGGGCTTTTCCGTAGCGACGTGAACTTTGCTATTGTCAACCTGTTGGTGCGCGGGCAGATCGATCTGCTGATCAACTCCAATATCTGCGACGATTATTCTTTCCTTGAAGTTTACGAATCCATTATGTTTACTTTCTTGCGTGGCATTTCCACGGAGAAAGGTTCCCGCGAGTTGGATAACTTTATTTACGAATACCGTGAAAAACACACACATAGTGACGAGACAAGAAAATAATTAATCAACAACCTATTATTTATTTATGAAGATGCAGAGATTTTGGGTAGGCAAAGCACTACTGTTTGCTGCTGCCATGCTCTATGCGGGTAGCTATGCACAAGCACAAGAGGCGAAGGATACCCTGACCCTGAACCTGGACAAAGCGTTGGAGATTGCTCTAAGCGAGAACCCGACCATCAAAGTTGCGAATGAGGAGATTGCGCTGAAGAAGGTGACACACCAGGAAACCTGGCAGAATCTGTTGCCGCAGGCAAGTATCGACGGAACATGGAGCCATACGATTACGGCGGCTCAGTTGAACCTGGGTGGACAATCTTTTAAGATGGGTATGGATAACTCGAATACGGTGAGTGGTGCGCTGAACATCAGTCTGCCGGTATTTGCCCCGAGCGTATATCGCGCCATGTCAATGACAAAGACCGATATCGAACTGGCAGTGGAGAAGTCGCGCGGCTCTAAGCAGGACTTGGTGAACCAGGTGACGAAAGCATACTATCAGCTGATGCTGTCGCAGGACTCTTACGAGGTGCTGCAGAAGAGTTATAAACTGGCAGAGGACAACTATAACATTGTCAATGCCAAGTACGAGCAGGGTGCCGTCAGCGAGTTCGATAAGATCAGCGCCGAGGTACAGATGCGCAGTATCAAGCCGAATGTGATTTCAGCCAACAATGCAGTCGTATTGTCAAGATTGCAGTTGAAGGTATTGATGGGAGTCACTGCCGATGTGGAGATAAAGATTGATGACAACCTGAAGCAGTATGAGACAGATTTGTTTGCCAACCAGTTGGAGCAAACCAATGAAGGCTTGGTGAATAATACTACTATGAAGCAATTGGATTTGAACTGGAAAATGCTTCAGCAGAACATCAAATCCTTGCGTACCAACTTCATGCCTACACTTGCCATGAACTACTCTTATCAGTATCAATCCTTGAACAACGAGAATTGGGATGTCTTCAGTTACGACTGGGGGGGCAGTTCCTCGCTGGTATTCAGCTTGAGCATACCTTTATATAAGGCAAGCAATTTCACCAAGCTGAAATCGAACCGCATCCAGATGCGCCAGTTGGAGCAGAACCGCCTTGACACGGAGCGTAAGCTGAATATGCAGATCACCAGCTATCAGAACAACATGGCTGCCAGTTCGGAACAGGTTGTCAGCAACCGCGAGAACGTGATGCAGGCGGAGAAAGCCGTGCTGATTGCCGGCAAACGCTACGAAGTGGGTAAGGGCACGGTGCTCGAACTGAATACTTCGCAAGTACAGCTCACCGAAGCCGAACTGACTTACAACCAGTCCATTTACGACTATCTGGTATCTAAGGCCGACCTTGACCAGGTGCTGGGAAGAGATTACATGATTAATAAACAGAAATAAAAGAAGAACAACGATATGAAAAAAGGTTTTCAATTGATTGCCCTGCTGACAGTTGCACTGCTGGGCGCATGTAGTGGAGATAAAGACAAAACTGCTGCAGAGAAAGTAGACGAGAAGCCGAGAGTAAAATTAGCCAGTGTATCTGCCCGTCCGGTAGAACAGATTCAGGAGTACACGGCTACGGTAGAGGCTGAAGTGAAAAACAACATCGCTCCCTCTTCTCCGGTGCGCATCGACCGCATCTTTGTGGAAGTAGGCGACCGTGTGTCCAAAGGGCAGAAGTTGGTCAGCATGGATGCCGCCAACCTGAAGCAGATAAAATATCAGCTGGACAACCAGCGGATAGAGTTCAAGCGTGTGGACGAACTGTATAAAGTAGGTGGTGCATCCAAGTCGGAATGGGATGCTGCCAAGATGAACCTTGATATTCGCGAGACTTCCTACAAGAACCTCTTGGAGAATACTGCGTTGCTCAGTCCCATCAATGGTGTGGTGACAGCGCGCAATTACGATAACGGTGATATGTATAGCGGTGGAGACCCCGTACTGGTAGTAGAGCAAATCACTCCGGTGAAGCTGTACATCAACGT
Source organism: uncultured Bacteroides sp. (assembly GCA_905203765.1). Lineage (GTDB taxonomy): Bacteria > Bacteroidota > Bacteroidia > Bacteroidales > Bacteroidaceae > Bacteroides. The sequence continues at coordinate 17,014 of CAJKXC010000038.1, read as the reverse complement.
ATCCGAAGGCTACTTCACGAAAGTGAAGAAGGGCGCTCCCGTGTCTGTGAAAATAGACGTTTACGGTGACGAGGAATTCGAGGGCAAGATAAGCCTTGTTTATCCCACCATTAATTCCGCCACCCGTACTTTCCCGGTAGAAATTCAGCTTGTCAACCGTGACCAGCGTGTACGTCCGGGAATGTTTGCCCGTGCTACGCTGAACTTCGGTACACAGGATCACGTGGTAGTACCCGACCTGGCTATTGTGAAGCGTGCCGGCTCAGGCGACCGTTATGTCTATGTATACAAGGATGGCAAAGTATCTTATAATAAGGTAGAACTGGGCCGCCGCATGGATACGGAGTACGAGTTGGTTTCTGGTGTGGACAATAACTCACAGGTGGTTGTGGCCGGACAGTCAAAGCTGGCTGACGGAGTAGAAGTTGAAGTAGAGAAATAATCACTAAACACTAAGAAACATGAGTTTATACGAAGGAGCGGTTAAGAAACCGATTATGACCTCGCTCTGCTTCCTGGCAGTGGCGATATTTGGTCTGTTCTCTTTGTCGAAGTTACCGGTAGACCTCTATCCGGATATCGAGACCAATACCATCATGGTAATGACCTCGTATGCGGGTGCCAGTGCATCGGATATCGAGAACAACGTGACCCGTCCGTTGGAAAATACGCTGAACTCAGTCAGCAACCTGAAACATATCACTTCCCGTTCATCAGAGAATATTTCGGTAATCACACTGGAGTTCGAGTATGGATATGACATCGATGTGCTGACGAATGATGTGCGTGACAAACTGGATATGGTAAGCTCTCAGCTTCCGGATGAAGTGGAGACACCTATCATCTTCAAGTTCAGTACGGATATGATTCCTATCCTGCTGCTTTCCGTACAGGCGGAAGAGAGCCAGCCGGCACTCTATAAGATATTGGATGACAATATTGTGAATCCGTTGGCGCGTGTGCCGGGGGTAGGTACGGTATCCATTTCGGGTGCACCCAAGCGTGAGGTCAATGTATATTGCGACCCCAACAAGCTCGATGCCTATAACCTTTCAGTGGAGACTATCAGTTCCATCATCAGTGCCGAGAACCGCAATACGCCGGGTGGTACTTTCGACGTGGGAAACAACACCTATTCGCTGCGTGTAGAGGGTGAGTTCAAAGACCCCAAAGAGATGGAAAACATTGTAGTGGGTACGCACAACGGAGCTTCCGTATACCTGCGTGATGTGGCAAAAGTGGTGGACTCCGTGGAAGAGCGTGCGCAGAAAACGTACAGCAACGGCGTACAGGGTGCTATGATTGTGGTACAGAAGCAGTCGGGCGCCAACTCGGTTGCCATTTCGCAGAAAGTTATCGATATGTTGCCGAGTTTGCAGAAGTCATTGCCAAGTGACGTGAAGCTGGGTATCATCGTCAATACTTCCGATAACATCCTGAATACCATTGACAGTTTGGAAGAAACCATTATATACGCCATGCTGTTCGTAATCCTGGTTGTATTCGTCTTTCTGGGACGTTGGCGTGCTACGGTCATCATCTGTATCACCATTCCGATGTCATTGGTTGCATCGTTTATCTATCTGGGCATCATTGATGGCGGTTCGCTGAATATTATCTCGCTCTCCTGTCTCTCCATTGCCATCGGTAATGTGGTGGATGACGCGATTGTGGTACTCGAGAATGTGACCACCCATATTGAGCGAGGGTCCGAACCGAAGCAAGCGGCGGTGCATGCCACCAACGAGGTGGCGATTTCCGTAATCGCCTCTACACTGACCATGATTGCGGTATTCTTCCCGTTGACTATGGTAAGCGGTATGTCCGGTGTATTGTTCCGCCAGTTGGGATGGATGATGTGTGTGATTATGACCGTTTCCACAGTTTCGGCTTTGTCGTTCACGCCGATGATGTGTGCGCAGCTCCTGCGCTTGCAGAAGAAACAGAGTAAGATGTTCATTGCCTTCTACAAACCGATTCAGCGCGGACTCGATGCCCTCGACGTATGGTATCAGAACCGCTTGAACTGGGCTGTGCGCCATCGGAAAACAATCGTTGCAGGTTGTGCCGCTTTCTTTGTGGCAAGTTTATTCTGTGCCAAGTACATTGGTACGGAATTCTTCCCGGCAGCCGACAACAGCCGTATCGGAGTTAAGCTCCAGTTGCCCATCGGTGCCCGTGTGGAGCGTGCGCAGGCGTTGGCTTCGGAGCTGACGGACAAATGGATGAAGCGATACGAAGGTGTGATGAAAGTCTGCAACTATACCGTGGGACAGGCCGATTCGGACAATACGTTCGCTTCCATGCAGGACAATGGTAGCCATATCATCAGTTTCAATATCAGTTTGGTGAGTCCGGGCGACCGTACGGTCAAGCTGGAAACAGTCTGCGACGAGATGCGTGAAGACCTGAAAGCCTACCCCGAGTTGGATAAGGCACAGGTAATTCTGGGCGGTAGTACCGGTGGTATGAGTGCCCAGGCGAGTGCCGACTTTGAGGTTTACGGTTATGACTTTACCGCTACCGACAAGGTATCGGCCGAACTGAAAGAGAAATTGCTGCAAGTGAAAGGCGTGAGCGAAGTAAACATCAGCCGTCAGGACTACCAGCCCGAATATCAGGTCGATTTTGACCGTGAGAAGCTGGCTTTGCATGGACTGAACCTGTCTACGGCTTCAAGTTACCTGCGCAACCGCGTGAATGGTGCTTTGGCTTCCTATTATCGTGAGGACGGCGATGAGTACGACATCCGGGTGCGCTACGCTCCTGAGTTCCGTACAAAGATTGAAGACTTGGAGAACATCCTTATATATACCCCTTCGGGCGAAGGCGTCCGTGTGAAGGACCTCGGCAAGGTGGTCGAGCGTTCTGCTCCGCCTACCATCGAACGTAAGGACCGTGAACGTATTGTAACCGTATCTGCCGTTATCTCCGGTGTTCCTTTGGGAGATGTAGTAGCCGACGGTAATGCCATCATTGATAAAATGGATCTTCCGAGTGGTATCTCCATTCAGATTTCGGGGTCGTACGAAGACCAGCAGGATTCGTTCTCCGACTTGGGTACGCTGGCTGTGCTGATTGTGATTCTGGTATTTATTGTGATGGCAGCCCAGTTCGAGTCCTTATCCTATCCGTTCATTATCATGTTCTCCATTCCGTTTGCATTCAGCGGTGTGTTGATGGCGCTCTTCTTTACGGGCACCAACCTGAACGTAATGAGTTTGCTGGGTGGAATCATGTTGATCGGTATTGTGGTGAAGAATGGTATTGTGCTCATTGACTACATTACGCTCTGTCGCGAGCGTGGTATGGCGGTACTCCATTCTGTGGTTACGGCAGGCCGCAGCCGTCTGCGTCCAGTATTGATGACTACGCTGACTACCATCCTCGGTATGGTGCCGATGGCAGTGGGACAGGGCGAAGGTGCCGAAATGTGGCGTCCGCTGGGTGTTGCTGTAATTGGCGGTCTGACGGTGTCTACCATCCTGACGTTGATTCTTGTTCCCGTGCTCTATTGCTCGTTTGCCGGTATCGGTATCAAGCGCACGCGCGGCAAGATTAAGAAAGACCGTGAACTGAACGACTACTATCTGTCTCATAAGGACAAGATGACGAAACCGAAGAAACAATAACAGGATTTATGATTTATGATTCTGATTTATGAATAACCGTTCGGTTTTCATAAATCAGAATCATAAATCATAAATCATAAATCATAAATCAAGATGAAATCTGTATTTATCACATTCGACCAGGCGTTCTTTGAACGCATCATGGCGCTACTCGATCGGCAGAACTGCCGTGGATTCAGTTATTGGCAGCAGGTGCAGGGACGTGGCAGCAAGACGGGCGAACCGCACTACGGCAGTCACGCCTGGCCCAGCATGTGTTCCGCCATCATTACCATAGTGGAAGATGCCAAGGTGGATCCGTTGCTCGATGCACTCCACAAAATAGATATGGAGACCGAACAGTTAGGGCTTCGCGCCTTTGTCTGGAACGTTGAAAAGACCATTTGACGGACTGTCAAATTCTGATAGACCATTATCCCCGGAGAAAAAGATGTTTTCTTCGGGGATAATTCTTTTTTATACGGGGTCTGTTTTTCTCTCCTAATTCTCTATCTTTGCGCCCGTATCTTAGTTATGGAAAAAAATAGATTGAAACATACGGGTCTGTTGATGTTCATCGTGATGGTTGCGCTGTTGCTGATGTATCTGTTGCCGGGTATGACGGTGGGTGAGCATGTGATGAGGCGCGTCGATATCCTTAGTGACATCCGCCCCACACCGCCGCCTGTCATTGAGCAGCCGGACAGCCTGCTGCCACCCCGTCCCAAGGTGAAACCGGCCTTTGTAGATACCTGCCGTGCAGGTATGACCTGCATCGAAGACTATAGCGACTCTACCCTTCGTGGCATGACACCCTTCTATCAGGCGCTCGATGAACTCTCCCGCCGTCCCCGTCCTGTGCGCATTGCATACTTCGGCGATTCCTTTATCGAGGCTGATATCCTGACGGCCGATCTCCGCGAAATGCTCCAGCAGAAGTATGGCGGTTGCGGCGTGGGATTTGTTACCATTACTTCCATGACCAGCGGTTTCCGTCCTACGGTGCGCCACTCTTTCGGCGGATGGCAGAGCCACTCCGTGATGGATTCCGTGTTCTTCGACCGTAGCAAACAAGGTGTTTCCGGTCACTACTTCATTCCTACTGCCGGCGCCTATGTGGAACTGAAAGGTCAGACGGCCTATGCTTCCCGCCTCGATACTTGCCGGCGTGCCAGCATCTTCTTCTACAACCGGGGGGAAGTTACTCTTTCCGTTCGTGTCAACCGTGGCGAAAGCACTACCCGGACTTTTGAGCCTATCGACGATTTGCAGGAAATGACCGTAGAAGGCAACATCGGTTCTGTACGCTGGACGGTAGAAGGGGCGGACTCCACGCTCTTCTACGGATTGGCTATGGACGGTACTTCCGGCATCGTGCTCGATAATTTTTCGCTTCGCGGCAGTTCAGGGCTTTCGTTACGCTCGGTTCCTGTGTGGATGATGCGTGAGTTCAACGAGCAGCGGCCTTATGATTTGATCATTCTTCAGTTCGGCCTGAACGTCGCTACCGAGCGCGGGCGGAACTACGACGGTTACATAGCCGGTATGCAGACTACGCTGCAACACTTGAAATCCGCTTTCCCCCAGGCTGCCATTCTTGTGGTCAGTGTGGGCGACCGCGACTACAAGACCGAAGATGGTGACTTGCGTACCATGCCCGGCATCAAGAACCTGGTTCGCTATCAGCAGAACCTGGCGGCGGATGAGGCGGTTGCTTTCTGGAATATGTTCGAAGCAATGGGCGGAGAAGGCAGCATGGCGGAGATGGTACACTCCAAACCGTCGTTGGCCAATTATGATTATACGCATATCAACTTCCGGGGCGGCAAGCGTTTGGCAGGTCTGCTCTATGAGGCGTTGATGTATGGCAAAGAACAATATGACAGGAGGAGGGCGTATGAAGCGGAATAGTAAAATAGTTATCGTTATCCTTTTATTCTTCTTCTGTCTCCCGTCCCTTCGCGCCCAGGACATTCTTCCGTCCCATTCTCTCATCAGCGAATTCGTGGCAGACATCGACACCCTTTGTCTCTACTCTCAGCGCACGGATACCGTTGCCGTACCTTTCGTCACCTTGCCCACCGCCTTCCGCCAGGTCAAGGAAAACGCGTTGACGGACAGTATCGACATCCTCAAACCCTTTTGGGAGAAACTGCGCCTGCTCCGCCTCGGTACATCTGCCGATACTCTCCGCATTGTGCATGTAGGCGACAGCCATATCCGTGGCCATATCTTTCCCCGCACCACCGGCGAGCTTCTGCAACAGACGTTTGGTGCCATCTCTTATACCGATGTCGGCATCAACGGTGCTTTCTGCGTCACCTTTACCCGCCCCGACCGCGTTCGGGAGATTGCCGCCCTGAAGCCCGACCTGCTTATTCTCTCCTTCGGCACCAACGAGAGCCATAACCGCCGCTACAATGCCCAACTGCACTATCGCCAGATGGATGAACTGGTGCGTATGCTTCGTGAAAGCATGCCCGGCGTACCTATGCTGATGACGACCCCGCCCGGTTCTTACGAGAGTACCCGCCAAGGCCGCCGCCGGCGCACCTATAAAATAAATCCCCGTACCGCCATCACCGTGCAGACCATTCATCGCTATGCCGATGAAAACGGTCTGGCCGTCTGGGATATGTACGGGATACTGGGTGGCATCCACCGCGCCTGCCTGAACTGGCAGGAAGCCGGACTGATGCGCCCCGATCATATTCATTACCTGCCCGAAGGCTACCACCTGCAAGGTGAGTTGCTCCATCAGGCGTTACTAAAAGCCTACAACGACTATGTGGACTATTGACGAACTAAATCTGGACCTCAGCCGTCTGCGCGAGGTCTTTACATACGACCCGCAAGCTCCGATGATATTCAGCAGTGGCATCTTCCTCTGGCTGTTTGCTGCTTTTATGTTGGTCTACCTGTTGTTGCAGCGTCGTGCTACGGCGCGGTTGCTGTTCGTCACCCTGTTCTCCTATTACTTCTATTATAAAAGTAGCGGTACTTACTTCTTCCTGCTTGCCCTTGTCACGGTGAGCGATTTCTTGATAGCCCGTTTTATGGACCGCACCACCGCCCGCTGGCGGCGCAAGGCGTGGGTGACGTTAAGCCTCACTATCAATCTGGGACTACTGTGTTACTTTAAATACACTAATTTCCTGGGTGAGTTCTTTGCTTCCCTCACGGGCGGCACATTCACAGCTACCGATATCTTCCTTCCCGTAGGAATTTCGTTCTTCACTTTCCAGTCGTTGAGCTACACCATTGATGTGTACCGCCGTGAGATAAAGCCCCTTACCAATTTGCTGGACTATGCTTTCTACGTTTCCTTCTTCCCGCAGCTTGTCGCAGGTCCCATTGTCCGCGCCCGCGACTTCATCCCGCAAATCCGCCGGCCGCTGTTCGTATCCAGTGAAATGTTCGGTAGGGGAGTGTTCCTTATTGTGAGCGGTCTTTTCAAGAAAGCGATTATCTCCGATTATATCAGTATCAATTTTGTAGAGCGCATCTTCGATAACCCCACCCTTTACTCGGGTGTGGAGAACCTCATGGGCGTCTACGGCTATGCCTTGCAGATATATTGCGATTTCTCCGGCTATAGTGATATGGCTATCGGCATTGCCCTGTTGCTGGGCTTCCATTTCAATATCAACTTCGATTCACCCTATAAGTCCGCTTCCATTACGGAGTTCTGGCGGCGGTGGCACATCTCTCTTTCCAGTTGGCTGCGCGACTATCTCTATATCTCGCTGGGCGGCAACCGTAAGGGCAAAATCCGCCAGTATGCCAATCTCATTATCACCATGTTCTTGGGCGGATTGTGGCATGGCGCTTCCTGGAACTTTGTTCTTTGGGGCGTGATGCACGGTGTAGCGCTTGCCGCCCACAAGTTTTGGATGACTGTTACCGGACGTCGCAAGGGAGAGCGTAGCCATGGCATCCGCCGCTTCTTCGGCATCCTTATCACATTCCATTTCGTATGTTTCTGCTGGATATTTTTCCGCAATGCGGAATTCTCTACTTCCGTAGATATGTTGAAGCAGATATTCACTACGTTCCGTCCGCAACTCTTCCCGCAATTGGTAGAGGGCTATTGGGAAGTCTTTGCACTGATGGCATTGGGCTACTTCCTGCACTTTGTGCCCGATAGCTGGGAACGCGCCTGTACAAAAACAGTAATCCGCCTTCCCCTGTTGGGAAAGGCGGTACTGATAGTTGCTGTCGTTTACTTGGTCATTCAGATGAAGAGTGCCGAGATACAGCCGTTCATCTACTTCCAGTTCTAATTCTTTCCGGCTACCGAGTCTGTCTTTTGCTCGAACACGTGCTTGGCATAATTCAGGCCTTCGGCATCATAGAACTTGACGAGTTGAGGCAGGCGATGGCCGACAAAGTCCTCGTAATTTTTCTTCTCCGGTTGCATCCATTGCACTTCGGCAAGGGCAGCCATGCGGGGCAGTACCATATATTCCACGTGCTCGGTGGTAGCGATGTACTCGGTCCATAGGTTGGCTTGTGCGCCGAGGATGTGGCGTGCCTGTTCTTCGGTGAGCGAGGCGGTAGGCTCCAGGCTGTATACTTTTTCCAACGGAACGTAGCCGCCTATGCCGAGGGGCTCGTTGGCAGTATTGTCGGTCTGGTAGTAGTCGAAGTAGCAGAAGTTGTTGGGCGTCATGATGACGTCGTGCCCCATTTGGGCGGCTTTGATGCCGCCTGCCGAACCGCGCCAAGACATGACGGTGGCATTCGGGGCTACGTCTCCTTCCAGTATCTCGTCCCAGCCGATAATCTGACGTCCTTTGGAGTTGAGGAACTTTTCGATGCGCGCCATGCAGTAGCTTTGCAGGCGGTCTTCGGCGGTATGTTCCTTGTCTGCTTTCAGCCCTTCGGCTTTGATGCGTGCCTGGCATTTGGGACACTTCTGCCACCGGGTACGCGGAGCCTCGTCACCGCCTATATGGATAAGTTTGGACGGGAATATTTCGATGATTTCTGCCATCACGTCTTCCAGGAACTGCATGGACTGTTCGTTGCCGATGCACAGCACATCTTCGAATACACCCCAGCGCGGGCATACTTCGTACGGGCCGCCGGTGCATCCCATTTCGGGATAAGCGGCGAGGGCTGCCAGCATATGGCCGGGAAGGTCTACTTCGGGGATGACGGTGATATAGCGTTCCCGGGCGTACTTCACAATTTCCCGGGCTTCTTCCTGGGTATAGAAGCCGCCGTAGGGAGTATTGTCATATTTCTGGGTGTTCCGGCCGATGACGGTGCGGTTGCGTATGGAGCCTATTTCGGTCAGTTTGGGATATTTCTTGATCTCGATGCGCCAGCCCTGGTCCTCGGTGAGGTGCCAGTGGAAGGTATTCATGTTGTGCAGTGCCAGCAGGTCGATGTATCTTTTGATGAACTCTACGGGGAAGAAATGGCGGCCTACGTCGAGGTGCATCCCGCGGTAAGCAAAGCGGGGAGCATCCTTGATGGTGACTGCGGGCAGCAGGATGCTTCCTGCCTTTGTTTCGGCAGGCGGCATGGATTTGCGCAGGGTTTGGATGCCATAGAACACTCCGTTCTCGGTCTGCCCTTTGATGGAGACGGTTTCGGGAGTTACGGAGAGCACGTAGCCTTCTTTATTCTCTATACCGGGGTCGAGGCTCAGCACAATGGATTTTCTACCGGCTTCCTCGCCCGGGGCGATGGCTTTGATTTCCGGCGTTCCGTTTATCACTTGGCCTGCGTATTGCGCCAGAAACTCAGCATTGCGTTTCAGCAGGTCGTTTCCTTCGGGGTAAGCGATGGTGGTGTTCTTGCTCAGGTGGAACGATCCTTCCCGGGCGGGGCTTACCTCTTGGGGGAGAGGTACTACCTGGTAATTCGCCTCTACGCTCTTTTGACACGATGAGCAGGCCAGAGCGAGGACGCCTGCAAGGAGCATGTGGTTAAGTTGTCTCATAATAATATTGATTAAGTTAGTAGTTGTCTTTCGCTGCCCCCAAAGATAATCATTTTGCTCTAAATTAATGAAATTATATCTAAATAGCAGTTGTAAAGTGAACAGTTGTGTGCTTCAAAGAGCCTATAGTGAAATAATATGCTTAGTACAGCGATATAGTCTCTAATTAAAATGAGTAATTATGGATAATGAAGAATTAAGGAATGATGTAGAAGTGATGGAACTCTCTTTCTACATGGTAGGAGTGATTGAAGAGTTGAAACGGGATGGCAAGTTCCCGGCGGTACATACCTATACCAGTGTGCTGCGCTCCTTTGTGGCATTCTCTGTCGGCAACGGTTCGGGGCTGTTGCTGCACGAAGTGTTTACCCCCGGACGGCTGAAAGAGTACGAGAACTGGTTGCTGGCTGTACGCGAGCTGAGCCTGAACACTGTTTCCACTTACATGCGCACGCTTCAGGCGGTCTACCACCGCTGGATGCCTTCCGGCAGCCGGCACTACAACCCCAAGTTGTTTACCGATGTATATACCAAAGTGGTGTCCCAAACCAAACGGGCGCTCACCGGGCAGCAGATCAATAAGCTGATGTCTACGGATCTGGAAACGCTGCCCGCTGGCCAGAAATGTGTGTGCGCCTATTTCTTGCTGATGGTGTTGTTTCGCGGGATGCCCTTCATCGACCTGGCGCACTTGCGGAAGCGGGACGTGCAGGGGAATATCATTATCTACCGTCGTCATAAGACGGGCAAGCAGATGACGGTACATATTCCCAAAGAAGCTGTGGGGTTACTGAAGGAGTTTCGGGACAGAAACCCGCAATCCATTTATTTGTTCCCGATACTGGATGCGCAGGTGCATGGTGCACGCGAATTGTACGAATGCTATCAAACCGCCTTGTGCTGTTTCAACAGATCATTAAAACTGTTGATGCGCTTTCTCTTGCCGGGCGTTGCGGTAAGCTCCTATACCGCGCGCCACACGTGGGCTACGATTGCCTATCATATTGGCGTTTCTGTGGGTGTCATTTGCCAGTCGTTGGGGCATTCTTCCATTCGGGTCACGGAAACCTATCTCAAACCTTTCGAGAACAAATGGGTGGACCGGGCCAATCGTAAAGTGATTTCTACTGCGCTTAAACGTGGGCGGGGAAATTCGATGCTGCGTAGTGCGTTGTAAGGCAATGGGTTGAGGTGGTAATTACTTACCAAGTAACGGATTCTCTTTTCGCAAATGTGCTATATTTTTTGCATAAATACAAATAATAATCAATAAATATTGAACGACAGACTGTATTTTTTTATGAAGACACTCTAATAACCAACTATAAAACATCTTTTCTGCAAATTCTGCTTTAGCAAGTATGCAGAATGGCTTCTCCGATTTTACTATTAAAAACGAAGTTATCTCTCATTCTGCTTTATTGTATTGAAAAGCTCTCTATTTTTCTAAACAATACAAACGGGAAACGCTTTTTCTGTTTGTATCGAATAGTAGCCTGCCGTTACTTGGTAAGTAATTTCTCAAAGCACCCGGTTCATGCCGGGAAATTTCAACCAACTCGGTAATACTATGATAAAGTGGCTGATTTTATTATCTATCCTCTTCGTGGAAATCTACCCCCTTGCAGCCCAAGAGAGGATGGACAGCGTTTGTTGCAGCCACCAAACAGACCCGCCCCGCTTTGCTCTCAAAACCAATCTCCTCTATTGGGCAGCCCTTGCCATCAACGCCGAAGCCGAACTCTACTTCAAAGACCGCTGGTCGCTCAACCTCGATTGGCAATACGCCTGGTGGAGCAACCGCAGCAAGCATAAATACTACCGCATCGCTGCCATCAGCCCCGAACTGCGCTACTGGTTTGCCTCGAACGAACCCTTCCGTGGGCACTTCGGCGGTTTCTACCTGGGAACCGGACTCTACGAATTCATGGCGGAACCCTCCCACGGCATCCAGGGCGAATTCTTCATTGCCGGCGGACTGACTTACGGCTATATGTTCCGCCTGAGCCGAAGGCTGCGCATGGAGCTCTCCCTCGGAGTAGGCTACTTGATGACCGAATACCGGCAGTACCACTGGGATCGGGGATGCTATGTTTACGAGAAGACACAACGATATTCCTATTTCGGCCCCACAAAAGCCAAGGTCTCCCTGGTATGGCCTCTTAACTGGTTTAAACGGAAGCCGAAAAAAGAATAGTAATGAGAATCCTTATGAGCATACTGACTACCTGCCTAATACTGCTATCCGGTTGCGAACGCAATGACTTGTGTTACGACCATCCGCATGAAAATCTTCATGTCACGGTAGTGTGGGATTCCCTGCCGCCGGAATTGCAGCAGTCCTTGCCCGAAGGCGTACGCATCTCCATGTACGCCGCCGCCCAGGCGCGCGAAGAGCAGTCCGGCTCCAACTATACCTACTATCGCGACACCTACGGGGGCGACATCATGGTGAGCGACGGTACCTACGACTTCCTGCTTTTCAACAGCGATACCGAGATGATACAACTGCGCGGCATGGACCACCTGCATACGGCGCAAGCCTACCTGGGCGCCCGTACGCGCAAGCCCTATACAACCAAAGCCGTCACCGACAAACGCATCTACTACACGGCTACCTCGCGGGCCAACGCCGTCACCCGCAATGAAATGCTGATAGCCGAGCCGGACCGCTTCTTTGCCACCTATTGCTCACTGGAGACAGTAGAGACACACGACAAGAACACGTCCGACACCATCTACGCCTATCCCCGCAGCCGTGTATTGCACATCACCCTCACGGTACGGGTACAGGGACTCGAAGGCGCCTCTTCCTGCCGCGCCTCGCTCTCGGGAGTAGCGCAGGGCATATCGCTGGCAACGGGTGAGTGCCTTGCGGAGACGGGAACCGCCATCTTCGACATGGAGAAGGCGGACAACTCCTTTCTCAGTAAGGCCATCAATGTTTTCGGGTTGGTACGTTCGCCCGAAGGCACGCCGGAGGAAGAGCAGGTGCAGCACATCGTGCAGTTGGAGTTCAAGATGAAAGATAACTCCATTGCCGACTATGAATTTGAAGTTTCCGACCAAGTAGACTTCGATGCCATAGAGCCGGAGATAGAGATACCCATCGTAGTAGAGAAGATAGAACTGCCCGAAGTCGTGATACCCGACGCGCCCGGCGGGTTCGACGCTAATCTCAACGACTGGGGCGAAGAAACAGAAATCATTCTAAAATAGAGTATTCACTTAATAAAAAGAAAAAAGGTTCAGACAGTACAGGCGAGAAGTAGCGAAAGCTAAAAGAGAACCCATGACGAACAACAGTAATCATTCTCACAGTAACATGAGGCAAGTCACTCCTCTATCACAAACCAAGTGACAGGTTTTTAATTAATTTATAAACAGTAATAATATGAAAAAGATTATGATGATGGCTGCCATAGCAGCCGCAGCCTTATCAAGCTGCACAAACAGTGAGGTAGTGGACCTTTCAACAGGTGGCGCTATCGGATTTGAAACGTATGTAGGGAAAGCCGGTACAAGAGGGGTGCCCGTTAGCGGAACGAAATTCGCTGATGCTTCAACGATGAGAGTATGGGGATTTTATAGTACTTCTCAGATGGGGACTACGTTTGGAAGCCAAACTGCACTTCCCAACTTGGGTGGTGTAAAGGTAACCAAGGATGCAACTGCTTGGGGATATTCTCCTCTTGCTTACTGGAAGGATAATCAGGCACATTCTTTCTTTGCTTGTGCGCCTTTTGCAACTGACGGTGTTCAGTTTGCTTCGGGAGTTATGACGTACACAGTGCAGGAGAGTGTAGATAATCAGGTTGACTTCATGGTAGCGGATGCAATAAAGAATACTGTTTGGAATGGTTCAGATGAGCCTACAAAGCAAGTATTCACCTTCCATCACGCTCTTTCCCAGATAAAGTATTCTGCAAAGATTACGGAGGATATAACAAGTAAAGCAACGAATATTACAGTTAAGTCCATAATGATTCAGAATTTGGATGCTGAGGGTACTGCTGCTTCCACGTTGGCTACTACCGGTGCGATTAATGTTGTGGGAAGAACTGGTGCTGGTGATATAACATATACAGGAGATCTCACTGGAACAAATAATGGTTATACCATCACTCCTGCCACTCCTGTAGCATTGGCAGATGCATCAACATCTCCTAACTATGTAGCTGTGAATCATAAAACTAATGATGTATTGATGCTGATGCCTCAAACGACTACAGGCAAAGTAAAGTTTACCATCGTTTTGGGATATACGGATTCTGCTAATAGCGCTGCAGAAGCTGAGGCATCTTTCATCACCAACGGCGCACAGACTTGGGCACCTAATAAAATCTATCATTACAAGTTCGACATCAGTATGCCGCAAGTGCTGAATCAGAAGCCTATTGAATTCGGTGAACCGAGTATTACAGACTGGGATACTACCGAGAATGCAGTCACTCCCGGCCAGCAATAAGTCTTAGACAGGTAATAATTGTTTCTCTTCCAGGCTATAAGGGGTTGAATGTCCCCTTATAGCCACTACTGCCCTTGCAGTGCACGAAAATTTAATAAATACCATATATGAAAAAACATCTATTAATCGGTTTAAGTCTGATAGCAGTATTATTGGGCTGCTCTACGGACGAAGAAATCAGTCGTTCGGACTTCAAAGCACTTTCTTTCGAAACATTTGTAGGGAAGGGAACTACCCGTGCCATTGCCAAAACCTCGTTTGCCGACGGCGACGATTTTGGGGTCTTTGCCTATCGGCACGGCACGGATTCCTGGTCGGCGGACGTTACAAAAGAATCGTTTATGGACAATGTAAAAGTCTCCCGCCAAAGCGGTACATGGACTTATTCCCCCACCCGGTACTGGGATGAAGGCATCAATCATACCTTCCTTGCTTATAGTCCCTACAACGCCGGCTATACCATGCCGCTGGGGGACGGACTGCTTTGGGGCATCACCACTGCCGCAAAGGCTTCCGACCAGGTAGACCTGCTATATTCTGTGCCCGACGTAGGCAGCAAGAATCTCGTATGGAAAGAATCGGGAACCAAAGTCGTGATTCCTTTCCGCCATGCCCTGTCACAGGTCAAACTCTCCGCTTCTACCGACCAGGACTACTCGGGCTACTACACAGCCCGGGTTCGTCAGGTGCGTCTGGTGGGTATCGGCGATACCGGTAATCTGAATCTGAATGCCGCCGATGCCGAAGTATCTCCGTGGAGTAACCAGGGCAGTTCGCTGGCAGAGGGCGTCTACGCCGCTACCACCGATGCCCTCGATATCCCTTTGGGCACTGTCGAAACCCTGCTGAATCCGGGCAACAACCTCTTCATGCAAATACCGCAAGAGGTAGTGAACAACGGCACCGCCTATTTTGAGATTACCTACGACATCGAAGCTACCGAAGCCGGTAATGTTTCCAACGCCGGCACAGGTAAAACCGCTATTGTCGGAATCCCCGACATCACCTGGGAGCACAACCGCATCTACCACTACAAGATACAGATGGATTTGCAGCAACTGCTCAACCTGCGTCCCATCGAAGTGGGCGAACCCGACGTCGTGGAGTGGGAAGCCGGTACGGAAACCAAACTGCCCGAAGACCTCACCGTCACCATCGAATCTACTACCGGTGACACCCCGCAGACCGGAACAGGAAATGCCACTCTCGGAATTACCAAAAGCAACGAAGCGGGGGGAACGCAGACCGTACAAATCGAGAATCCCGAGAAAGACGACCAATGGATTGTAGAAGTAGGCCCTGAAATTACGGATGCTGCCACTCCGGCTACCCGTGCGGGAAAAACGCCCGCCGACTGGCTGAGGGTTTGCCGTGAGGGAGAGACTGCTACCGAAGCAACCAAACTCTACGGAAAAGAGGATGCTTCCATTCTGATAAAGATAACCGGGAAAAACACCTCAACCAAACAACGAAAGGCGGAAGTGACCATCAAACGTGCACTGTCGGGAGTAACCCGTATTATGGTAACGCAAGAGAAAGCCCCTGCCGCCGTTATCGAGGCAAACTCCACCCAATTCAAGATGGAAGGTGGAACGAATCAACTGACTATTGTCAATGAGGCTTCGGCCTCGTGGACAATTTCAAAGAGTGACGGGGCGGATTGGCTGTCGCTGCAAGATACAGATGGTAATGCGGTAACAGGCGGCACGGCGGGGCAAACCGTCAAAGCGGTGACACAGCCCAATTATTCCACATCGGTTCGTACCGCCACCATTACTTTGGAACGTGCCGGGCAAGATCCCGTACTTGTGGAAGTCACCCAGGCGGCTCCCCAACCAATGACTGTGTCGACGAAAAACTTCTCATTCACTTATTTGAATGGAAGCCAATCGCTGACTATCACCAACCCGGAAGGAGAGAAAGATGGCTTTCAGTGGACGCTGGAAGGGACAGCTCCCGACTGGCTGACCGTCAGCCCAACCACCGGAACAGGCAAAAAAGGCCAAGTGACTTTTACTGCCGCCCAAGTAAATACGGCTGCTTCCGCACGTACTTCGGCTAAATTCACATTGAAACGGCGCGGGCAAGTGGATATTCCCATTACTGTAGGGCAGGGGGGAGCGCCGGCTACAACATTATCCACCTCGGCGATAAATCTCGATTATTCTGCCCATTCCGGGACATTCAATATATCCGGTCCTTCGGGTATTCAATGGGTGCTTCTTGAACCTTCTTCGTGGTTAACGATTACGCCTACATCGGGATACGGCAATGCAAAGATAACGTATCAGGTGGCGGCAAATGCTTCAACCACTGCTGCGCGTAGCACTTATATCACCCTTGCGCGAGCTGGACAAAGTAAGAGCACTATACTCCTGAGTCAGGGAAAGGCACCGGTGCCGGAGATAACCGTTACTCCCAAAATATATTATGGTACAGCAAAGCAAACAGGTGGCTATATTATCTCTTATAAAGTTGATGCACCGGCAGGCGTGCAATGGACGGCTATAGTAAATACGCGTTATGCTCCTCTTCATAATTATATAACTTTCTTCACAGGTGGTAAAACCTATACAGGTACGGGACCTACCGGATTTGCAATTTATGTAAAAGGTTATCCTTATTCGTCGAGTGGTTATACCGGGGCGATTGATATAACCCCGGTCGGAGGAAAGACAATTCAGGCGGGCGTAATATTGAATCCGTAATAATCAATTATAAAAAGTGGATGCTATGAAACAAACAAACGTAGAATTAAAGAAAGGCGACCGCATTTGGGTACAGGAGTACGATTTCTTCGGTGATCCCTTGCGGTTGCGGTTTGCCGAAGTGCTGGGTGTGGTGCGTCTTCCTACTGATAATGCTCCCATTATAACCGTGCACTATCTGGATGGTAACCGTGCATTCGAAACCGTTCCCATGAATCGCGTTAAGGAATATTGCAAGCAAGAGGAGTTCTGACCCCCCCCCCCCCCCCCCCCC
>CAJKXC010000037.1 GCA_905203765.1 uncultured Bacteroides sp. | reverse complement strand
TTTAATGATTATGAAAATGGAAAATGAAATGAAGTATGTGGCTCCGGAGGTGGAAACTCTGGAGATAGAAGTAGAAGTAGGATTTGCCGGAAGTCCAGAGAATCCGGATGCTACTGTTGACGGTGATGTTAGCAACCCATTTGAATAAATAAATACCGGGTAAGAGGATAACTGCTCATACAGTATATTCAATAATAGAAATTTTTAATTAATTAAAAAGTAATAGAATGAAAACAAAACACATTTTGACAGCAATCGCTTTACCTGCATTATTGGCAGCATGTAGCCAGGACGCAGAATTGAGCGAGGCATTGAATCAAAAAGATTACAGCAACATCCCGACTGTGGACGTTGACTTTAACGCTACCATTGGAGCTGAAACCAGAATGGCGACCAAATTCGGATGGGAAGTTGGTGACAAGATCGGTTTGGCTTGGTTAGGTGACGGTACAACAATTAGTACTAACACGAATGGCTTGGCATACCAAAACCACCCGTTGTTCTGTACGGATGCAACCAAAGCAGCATTCAAGACTGAAACAATGTTGTATATTGGTAACTACTTTGCTTATATGCCATATAATCCGGGTAAAATGACTGTAGAGAACATCGAGTTCACTACTAAAGGACAGACTCTTTCTACAAATGCTAATGATTTGGCTAAGAAGGCTATCTATATTTCACCGAAGAAAGTGAAATTGAGCAATGCTGATAAAACTCCTGCAGGCGAAGAGCCTGCCGGTATGGGCAACAACATTCAACTGAATTTGAGCCGTTTGAGCAATGCGGCGACTTTGGACCTAACGTTCAAAAATGCTGCTGCGTTGGCAGATTTGAAGGTGATGGGAGTATCTATTGATGTACAAACAGATCCTGGTGCGGTCTCTGTTCTGCCTGTAAGTTTCCAATACAATCCTCAGGATAATGCAAGCCTTGCTGATTGGAGTAGTTTAGCTGCTGACGCTGTTCGTACTTTCTTTACCAGCACTGCAGGCGGAAGTTTATCTGCCGTTGCGACTGTAGGTGCTATATCAGTGACCTCTGAGACAGGCATTGCTCTGTCGGCTGATGGAAAGCTAAAGACTTATGCACTGATATTGCCTGCTACTGTAGATATTGCAAGCGGTCATAATTTGGTTATCACCATAAGCACTAACTATGGTAATATTGTAGCTACAAACGTGAAAGTTGGCGGCGGTGACTGGAATACTTCTGCACTCTTCACCAAGTTTGGACAATCTGCTACAATTACCGCAGATGTTGATGCTGAAGATATGGTATTCCCCAATAAGACAGTTAAGACTCAAACGGAATTGAACAGTGTATTGGCTGCTGCAGCAGCTGCTGGTTATGAAGATCCTATTGAAATCACTATCAATCCTGCAACACAGATTGCAAATGGTGCAGCTTTTGATTTGAAGGACTTCACTATGCCTGCCGGATTGAAATCTGCTATTACATTGGTTGCAGGTGCTAATGCCAATGCAAAACTGAATTTCACAGGAACTTCAACTATTGATAAGCAATTGACGATTAAGACAGGAACTACTGCTACCGTGTCTGGTATACTGAATGTTAAGAATGTAGCAAATGGGAACACACAACTTGCTGCTTTGACTGTGACAGATGGGATTACTATCAACAATGGTGGTGGTGTACTAAACAATGAAGGTAAGATTGATGCAGATGTGACAACAAGCGCACTTAGCACTTCTCCTGCTAAAGCTGCCGGTCTGTATGTAAGTGCAGGCGAGAAAGCTTGTCTTGCGTCAGGTAAGACTTTCACGAATAGTGGTGCTATAAAATGGACAGCTGGTGAAGTTCCGACCGGTACTACTGGTCTTGTATATGCCGAAGTCAACAACTTCAATGATCTGAGAGCTGCTGCAGTTGCTACAAGTTGTGTTACTACTGCACGTTTCATGAAGGAAGTAACATTCAACAATGCTAATACTAATATTACTATTGGTCAGATCGCAACGATTGAAGTTAATGCTCCTGTGACCATCAACATCAATGCCAATACTATCAATGAAGCTCAGAAAATCGATTTCTCTGCGCTGACAAAATTGAATATTAACGAAGGCGGTAAATTGACAATCGTATCAGATAATAAGAAGAATGAACTGAGCGCAGCAGCAAACTGTGTTACAACTCTCGCAACAAATTCTGAGTTGAGCCTAAAGTTATTAACAATAACTAATTTCGAGGATCTTACTTATGCAGGTAAAGTTACTTTGGAAGATGTATTACCATCCCCAGCGTTTACCGGAACTCAAACGAAAAATGAGGGTGGTTCTATGAGTATCATAAACAACTAACCAGCTTGTATTAGTTCAATTGACATAAAGGAAGGATGACGGAGACGTCATCCTTTTTTTATACCCTACAATTCTAACCTGTATTATTCATAGCAGGAGTTGAATGGAAGCCAACTTGTTGGCTGATAGCTCCTTCAACTCCCATAACTCCTGAGTATGAATTATTCAGGCTAAATAGAGTTTGCGGCAATGAAACCTATAAAATTATACCTTATTATATATAGGAAGAAAATGAGGGAGGAAGAGAGTTCACCACAAAGGAAACAAAGGCGCACGGAGTTCTTCCTTTGTGATTAAGGCGAAAGGAGTATTGTCACTCCGCAGGGAAATGTGGTTCACCGCGAGGGGGAAGGATGTTTACCGCGCAGGGGAACGTCCTTTACCGCGCAGCGTAAAGGCTTTTACACGCCGAGGTAAAAGCTTTTACACGCCGAGGTAAAGGTCGTTACACTACGGGGTAAAAGCCTTTACACACCGGGGTAAATGCTTTTACATCGAGCAAAAAAAAGAGGTAAATATAAGGAGTTGACAGACAGTAAAGTATAAGCCTGCAGACAGCAAAGTAGATGCCTGCAGGCAGTGCGGTATATTTGCCGGCAGAGAGCGAAGTATGGGCTGCCGGCAGGGCGGTATGCTGGTTATTCGATGACTCCGCAACCCGTCAGGGCGTCTATCCACTTCCCGGCATCGGCGGTGGCGGCAGCGGGGTCGATGCCGAAATGGCTGACCAGGACGTTGGCGGCGGTTTCGAGGGTGAAGTCGGTGCCGCGCAGTTCGTTCCACAGCAAGAGGGCGGTGGAGTTGAGGGAGATGACCTTTGTCATGTCCGATTGGAGTTTGCCTTGTTCTACGACCAGGTTTTCACCGGCGATTTCGCGTACTTTATAAATGTCTTTAATCTTCATATCCGATTGTTTTTTGTTATTATTTCGTGGCGCAAAGATAAACATTCCAGCCTAAAAAGCGAAAATAATAACTAAATATCACAGAGAAAGGGGAAGGCGAAGGGACGTTTCCGAAATAATACGTATCTTTGCAAAAGCGAAGATAAGCGGCACCTCGGCAGAAAAAATGAACGAGTTCATTTTATTCTACTCTCGGTTTGCATTATCTTTGCACGCAAACTAACGACTGTATTCTTCAGCAATTTAGGATTATGGATATCATACAACAACAGTTCTTCACACTGGTACAGTCCGGGCTATGGGGCACGGATGCGGATGCCGGACTCTTCGACGAACAGACTCAATGGGAACAGATTTATAAGACGGCACGGGCACAGGCGCTAATGGGCATTGTGCTGGACGGCATACAAACGCTGCCCGCTGAGAAGCGTCCCCAGCGGGGACTTTATCTGAAGTGGTGCAACACGCTGCTACAGATAGAAGAGAAGAACCGGTTGCTGAACCGCGAGCTGAAGAATGTTTACGAGCTTTGCCGCGAGAACGGCGTGGAGCCGGTATTGCTGAAAGGCCAGGGCGTGGCTCAGAACTACCCTAACCCGCTGCATCGGCAATGCGGAGACATCGACCTATATATAGGAGAAAAGGACTTTGAGAAGATAAACCGGTTGCTCCGCCAAGAGGCTACCACCGAGCATGAGGAAAATCATAAGCATACTTCCATGACCTGGCACGACGTGCAGATAGAGAATCACCGCATACTGACCCGCCTCAGCGCCCCGTCCGCCGACAAAGCACTGCAACGGGAGATAGCCGGCTGGCACAATACGGATGCGTGCCGGCGCCTGCAGATTGAGGAATGCCTGGCTACGCTCCCACCCCTGACTTTCGAGGTGGTATATATTCTGCTTCACTCCACGCTCCACTTCCTGAACGAAGGCATCGGACTGCGTCAGGTGTGCGACTGGGCGAGCTTGCTGCATGCGCAGAAGGCGAATATAGACCGGGAAGAGGTGGCGGAGTTGTTGCGCAAGTTAGGGTTGACAGAAGCAGCCAAGGTGTTTGGCGTAGTGGCGGTGCAGTATTTGAAGCTACCGGTGGAAGACTTGCCGGTTCCTTACTCGGAGAAGGATTTGAAGACGGGCGAATGGCTACTGGGAGATATTTGGCAAGGGGGCAACTTCGGGCAATTCGATGCCAGCCGCAAGCAACGCCCACGTGGGTACTGGAGCGGGAAATGGTATACTTTTACGCGTGCTTGGAAGCGGTGCGGCGAATTGGGAAGTCTGGCTCCCGCCGAGGCACGCTGGTATCCGATGATGCTGATGATGCACTCGGCGCAGGCGCAGATAAAGAGATTACGGAAATAATAATAATATGATTTTAGGCACGGATTACACGGATTTCACGGAGTTGCTAAACATCATGTTAACGAATATATTAATCTAAAGAAGAAGATACATATGGCAGTTAAAAAAAACACGCTCCTCATTGTAGTAGGAAGCCTTCTTATACTATTATTAATAGGTGTCACGGTTTTATTAATCTCGGAGAAAAAGACCAATAACGAACTTGTGCAGGAATTCCAATTGGAGAAGGAAGACCTGGAGAACCAATATACCAGCTTCGCGCAGCAGTATGACGAGTTGAAACTGACTGTTTCCAACGATTCGCTGTCCGTGCTGTTGGAGCAGGAACAACTGAAGACGCAACGCTTGCTGGAAGAACTGCGGACGGTGAAGAGCAGCAATGCCACGGAGATACGCCGGTTGAAGAAGGAATTGGCTTCGCTGCGCAAGGTCATGATAGGATATATCAACCAGATAGACTCGCTGAACCGGTTGACTGCTCACCAGAAGGAGATTATAGCGGACGTTACCAAGAAGTATAATGCGGCTTCGCGGCAGATAAGCAATCTGTCGGAAGAAAAGAAAAACCTGACTAAGACGGTGACGCTGGCGGCACAACTGGATGCGACGAATATCTCCATTCAGCCGACGAACAAGCGGGGGAAGGTTGCCAAGAAGGTAAAGGACGTGGTGAAGTTCAAGATAAACTTCTCCATCGTGAAGAATATTACTGCCGAGACAGGCGAGCGGACACTCTATATCCGCATTACGAAGCCGGATAATGATGTGCTGACGAAGAGTGCATCGAATACATTCCCTTACGAGAACAGGGAGCTGGGGTATTCTATCAAGAAATACATCGAGTATAACGGGGAAGAACAGAATGTGACCGTTTACTGGGATGTGGAAGAGTACCTGTATGCAGGGGCTTATAGGGTGGATATCTTTGCGGACGGGACGCTGATTGGGTCGCAGGGGTTCACGCTGAACTAAATGGTTTCACCACAGAGGACACAGAGTCTCACAGAGTTTTCTTTTTGAAACGCGGATTGACACGCGGACGATAAAAAAGATTTTGCTCACGGAGCACACGGAACACGCGGAATGACACGGAAAGAAAAAGAATCCGTGTTATTCCGCGTGTTCCGTGTGCTCCGTGAGCAAAAAAGATATATCAGTGTAGACTTCTAAAATTGGCGGCGCCGCAGCCGATGATAAACTGACTTTAAAGGGCAAGATAATTAAAACAGGTTAAATTATTTTGAGGTGTCGCAGGGAGCATCTATATTTGCATTGTTGTTTATGCAATTATTGTTGTTATAAGGAACAAACATATTATCATCTTAATTAATGTATATACCCAATGAAAAAGTTCTTCTGTTTCATCTGGTTAGCATGTCTGACGCTGCCAATGGCGGCGCAGAAGGCATTAAGCCTGGATAGTTGCCGTGCATTGGCAATCTCCAACAACAAGGAGCTGTTGATCGGCCAGGAAAAAATCAAGGCGGCACACTATCAGAAAAAGGCAGCATTCACCAATTATCTTCCAGACATCTCGGCAAGCGGCGGATATATGCGCAGCCAAAAGGAGTTATCCATACTGAGCGATGCACAGAAAGAGGCATTGTCCGGGTTGGGAACAAGCCTCAGCGGGCCCTTGCAAGAGGCGGCACAAGTCATTGCGCAGCTACATCCCGAGATAGCCGGACAGCTTCCCGCACTGGGACAGAGCCTGGTGGGAGCGTTGGACGGCGCCGGCAGTGCGCTGGTAGATGCTTTCCGCACAGATACCCGCAACATGTACGCAGGGGCACTTACCCTGACGCAACCATTATATATGGGCGGCAAGATTCGCGCGTACAATAAAATCACCAAATATGCCGAGGAACTGGCACGCCAGCAGCACAACACCGGGATGCAGGAAGTGATACTGAGCACCGACCAGGCCTACTGGCAGGTAGTATCCCTTGCCAACAAGAAGAAGCTGGCGGAAGGCTATCTGGAGCTGTTGCAAAAGCTGGACAGCGATATAGACAAGATGATAGCCGAAGGCGTTGCCACCAAAGCCGACGGGCTGTCCGTCAAAGTAAAAGTGAACGAGGCGGAAATGACGCTGACGAAAGTGGACGACGGACTGAGCCTTGCCCGGATGTTGCTGTGCCAGTTGTGCGGACTTGACCTCTCCTCCCCCATCACCCTGGAAGATGAAAAGGCAGAAGACCTGGCACCCGTGGCAGTGGCTACCAACGCCATCGACCTCAACAGTGTGTATGCCACCCGCCCGGAAGTACGCAGCCTGGAACTTGCCACACAGATTTATAAGCAGAAAGTAAACGTTGTCCGGTCGGAATTCCTGCCGTCCGTTGCCATGATGGGCAGCTATATGGCAACGAACCCTTCGACTTTCAACAGCTTCGAGAAGAAATTCAAGGGGATGTGGAGCGTAGGCGTCATGGTATCGGTTCCGGTCTGGCACTGGGGCGAAGGAAGCTACAAGGTAAAGGCGGTAAAGTCCGAAGCACGCATAGCCCAGTATCAGTTGGACGATGCCAAGGAGAAGATCGAATTGCAGGTCAGCCAGTCCGCCTTCAAGGTGAACGAGGCGGCGAAGAAGTTGGCTATGGCTGAAAAGAACCGGGAGAAAGCAGACGAGAACCTGCGATATGCCACACTCGGATTTGAGGAAGGCGTCATTCCGGCAAGCAACGTGCTCGAAGCGCATACCGCCTGGCTATCCGCGCAATCGGAAAAGATAGATGCACAGATTGACGTGAAGCTGACGGAAATCTATCTGAGAAGAGCAACGGGAGAATTGGGAACTGAAAATTGAGAATTGAAAATTAAAAGATAAAACGATGGATACTAAATCACAGAACAGTAACATGCTATTGGCATTCCTCACACTGACGGGGGTGATTGCTGTAGTTGCCCTTGTAGGATTCTTCATGCTTCGCAAGGGGCCGGAGATTGTGCAGGGACAGGCAGAAGTAACGGAGTACCGGGTATCGAGCAAAGTGCCGGGGCGTATTCTGGAATTCCGCGTGAAAGAGGGACAAAGCGTAAAAGCCGGAGACACACTTGCCATACTGGAAGCCCCGGATGTACAGGCCAAACTGGAACAGGCACGGGCTGCCGAAGCCGCTGCGCAGGCACAGAACGAGAAAGCGTTGAAAGGTGTCCGCGAGGAAAAGATACAGGCTGCCTACGAAATGTGGCAGAAAGCAAAAGCCGGATTAGAAATTGCCGAGGTATCCTACAAGCGTGTAAACAGCCTTTTCCAGCAAGGCGTTATGTCCGCACAAAAACGGGATGAAGCGAAAGCGCAATTCGACGCGATGGCTGCCACCGAGAAGGCTGCCCGTTCACAATACGACATGGCGAAGAACGGTGCGGAACGCGAAGACAAAGCCGCTGCCGCCGCAATGGTGGAACGTGCCAGAGGAGCCGTGGCCGAAGTGGAGTCGTACATCAAAGAAACTTATCTCACGGCACAGACTGCAGGCGAGGTATCCGAGATTTTCCCGAAAGTAGGCGAACTGGTCGGCACAGGCGCCCCCATTATGAACATCTCTGTTCTGGATGACATGTGGGTGACCTTCAACGTGCGCGAGGACCTGCTGCAAGACCTGGGCATGGGTACGGAGTTCGAGGCTTACGCCCCTGCGCTGGACAAGAACATCCGGTTGAAAGTATATTATATGAAGGACCTCGGCACATACGCCGCCTGGAAGGCTACCAAGACCACCGGACAGTTCGACCTGAAAACGTTTGAAGTAAAAGCATCGCCACAAGAAAAGGTGGAAGGATTAAGACCCGGAATGAGTGTGATACTTAAAAAATGATGGAAAGAGACAAGAAACATATAGCCCTATGGAACGTGATGAAGCGCGAATGCCGCCGTCTCGTCTCCCGTCCGCTATATCTGTTCTGCATGGTGATAGCGCCGTTGTTCTGCTACATCTTCTTCACCACGCTGATGGACTCCGGGCTGCCTACCAATATGCCCGTAGGCGTGGTAGACCAGGACATGAGCAGCACCTCCCGCCAGTTGGTGCGCAACCTGGACGCCTTTGAGCAGACCTCCGTCATTGCCCACTACCCTACCGTGAGCGAGGCCCGCACCGCCATGCAACGGGGAGAGATTTACGGTTTCTACTACATCCCCCAGGGCACTTCAGCCAAAGCACAGGCGCAGCGGCAGCCCAAACTGTCGTTCTACACCAACAATACCCTGCTCATCGCCGGTTCACTGCTGTACAAGGACATGAAGATGATGAGCGAACTCGCAGCAGGTGCCGCCGCGCGCACCTCGCTCTACGCCAAAGGCGCTACCGAGGACCAGGCAATGGCGTTCCTGCAACCCATTGTCATCGACACCCATCCGCTCAACAATCCGTGGCTGAACTACTCGGTATACCTGTGCAACACTTTTGCACCGGGTGTGCTGATGCTGCTTATCTTCATGGTTACCGTCTACTCCATCGGTGTAGAGATAAAAGACCGCACCGCACGCGAATGGCTGCGCAGCGGCAACAACTCCATCTGGATATCCCTTGCCGGGAAGTTGCTGCCGCATACGGCTATCTTCTTCCTGATGGGTATATTATATAATGTATATCTCTATGGTTTTCTGCACTTCCCCTGCAACAGCGGCATCGTGCCGATGCTCCTTGCCACCCTTTGCCTGGTGTTGGCATCGCAGGGTATGGGAATACTGATGATAGGTACGCTGCCTACGCTGCGACTGGGACTCAGCTTCGCTTCCCTGTGGGGCGTGCTCTCCTTCTCGATGTGCGGACTGTCATTCCCCGCCATGGCCATGCACCCGGTATTGCAGGCATTGGCAAACTTGTTCCCGCTGCGCCACTACTTCCTGATTTACGTAGACCAGGCCTTGAACGGTTATCCCATGATCTATTCGTGGGTGAACTACGTGGCGCTGCTTATTTTCATGATGCTTCCCTTCCTCATTGCCCACCGGCTGAAGGAAGCATTGATTTATTATAAATACATGCCGTGATGAAAGAGTTGACGTTCAAACAGAAAGTTGTACAAGGTATATACGACTTGTTCTATATATGGAGACAGGAGTTCCGCACGACCTTCCGCGATCAGGGCGTGCTCATCTTCTTTGTGCTCGTTCCGCTGGTCTATCCGCTGATATACTCCTTTATCTACACCAACGAGACCATCCGCGAGGTACCTGCCGTGGCGGTGGATAATTCGCGTTCCTCGCTGAGCCGCGAATATCTGCGGAAGGTGGATGCCAGTTCAGAAGTGAACATCGTAACCTATTGCGCCGATATGGAAGAGGCCAAACTGATGCTGAAGGACCGGAAGGCATACGGCATCATCTACATTCCCTCGAGTTTCAGCGAGGACATAGCCCGCGGCAAGCAGACACAAGTCAGCCTCTATTGCGATATGAGCGGATTGCTGTACTACAAGTCCCTGCTGAATACCAATACGAACGTATCTCTGGACATGAATGCAGATATCAAAATGGAACGGGCAGGCAATACCACCGACCGCCAGGACGAGATTACAGCTTATCCGATAGAATATGAGGACGTGGCGCTCTATAATCCGACCAATGGCTTTGCCGCGTTCCTGATACCTGCCGTGCTGGTGCTGATTATCCAGCAGACACTGCTGCTGGGCATCGGTCTGTCCGTAGGAACGGCACGCGAGCACAACCGTTTCAAGGATCTGGTGCCCATCAACCGGCACTACAACGGTACACTGCGCATTGTGTTGGGAAAAGGATTGAGTTACTTCATGGTTTATTCGCTGGTATCGGTGTATATCCTGTGTGTAGTTCCCTGGCTGTTCAGCCTCAACCAGATAGCGATTCCCGGGGTATTGAGCCTGTTCACCCTGCCCTATCTGATGGCTTGCATCTTCTTTGCCATGACGGCTTCCATCGCCATCCGCAACCGGGAGACGTGTATGCTGCTGTTTGTGTTCACTTCCGTTCCGCTGCTGTTCCTTTCCGGTATCTCATGGCCGGGGGCTGCCATGCCTGCTTTCTGGAAATACTTCTCATACCTCTTCCCTTCCACTTTCGGCATCAACGGGTATGTACGCATCAACAGTATGAATGCTACACTCAACGAGGTTTCCTTTGAGTACCGCGCCCTGTGGTTGCAAACGGGGATTTACTTCATCACAACCTGCCTGGTATACAGATGGCAGATATTGAAGAGCAGAAAGCATGTGATCGAGGAATACAAGAAACATAAGATGTTTTACATCAATTAACTCGCCAAGGCTTGCTGATTTACGAGACTTTCGTATCTTTGATGAAAACAATCTTATATGAAACACTTCCATTTACTCATCGCAAGCCTGCTGCTATGCATCGGCAGCACGCTGCAAGCCAAAGAGCGGGTGATTGACCGTCCGCCGTTCTGCGTAAGAAACACGACTTCCATCGAAGTAAGTAAAGTAGTAATCAGCGATACAGCCACCGTGCTGCACGTCTACGCCAAGTACCGCCCCCATAACTGGATACAAATAGCTCCCGAAAGTTATCTGAAAGATAACAACGGGGAAACTTACCAGCTACGTTCGGGCATAGGCATCACTCCGGGTAAGGAATTCTGGATGCCGGAATCGGGCGAGGCCGAGTTCCAACTCGTATTCCCTCCTCTCTCTGCTAACGCCACCTCCATCGACTTTACCGAAGGTGAGAAGGTGGAGAACGGATTCAGCATCTGGGGTATAGAACTGAAAGGCAAGAAGTTGCCGATGCTGTTGCTCCCCCAAGAAGCCGTAGTGCACAAAGCCGATGCGAGCACCGAACTGCCCGAACCGGTGATTCAATACGGAAAAGCCACGGTAAAGGGAAAGTTACTGGACTTCCGCCCCAACATGGGCCTGCCTTCTGAAATCGTTCTTTGGGAAAATGCCAAAGGAGACCTTTCAGAAGTAGTACTCGACATCCAACCCGACGGCAGCTTCTCCACAGAAGCGGCACTGATAGGCACTACACCCTGTTCCCTATATATAGGTGGGAATGAGGTGCTGTTCTTTATGGAACCGGGCAAGACCACAGAGCTTTATGTCAACCTGCGCGAAATGTCCCGCCGCAGTTCTAATTTCCACAAGCAAGATAAACCGTACGGAGAACTCGCCTACATCAACGGCCCACTGCAAGTGGTGGCACAAGAGATGAACCGCGAACTGGGCGACGTCAATACACAGAAAAAGCTATTTAAGGACATGGCTGTTTTTGCCGACAAAGACCTCGACTCTGCCAAAGACTATGTGCTCCAAACATCCGACGAGGTGCAAGCCGCCATCGACAAACTATCTTGCAGCACCGCTACCCGCCAATTGCTCACCATCAATAATAAAATGAACGTAAGCGGAGTATTAGACCTCGTACCCAACCTGCTGACCTCCGCCGCCCTGGGCGCCAACCGTATAACAAGAGAGAAAGCGAACGACTACTATATGGAGCTAACCCAAAAAATGCCTGCCGACTATGTTCCCGACACTGATCTCGCCCTACTGAACGTTCCGCAATCCATCCTGTCCAGCCAATACAGAAGCATGGCTGGAGACAAGCTGAACAAAAGCGAAGAACTTGCCAAAGCATGGGGAACGGACAAAGGCATATTCTTCGATATAGCCCGCAATGCCACCCTCTACCGTTCTATCAAGAACTTCACCCCGCTGACCGACGAGCAGAAAGCCACCGTTGCAACACTACCCGCCGCCTACCGCGAGATGCTGACGGCAGCCAACGACGAACTGCTGGCACAGATCGAAGCCAACAAAAAGAAGACCGGCTATACCATTAATGAAGTGGATGCCAACGTCAGCAATGAGGATCTGTTTGCTTCCATCATCGGCAAGTACAAAGGAAAAGCTGTGCTGGTTGACTTCTGGGCTACCTGGTGCGGCCCATGCCGCATGGCAAACAAAGCCATGCTCCCGATGAAAGAGGAATTGAAGGACAAGAATATCGTTTACCTGTACCTCACCGGTGAAACCTCTCCACTAAAAACCTGGGAGAACATGGTTCCCGACATCCACGGCGAACACTACCGCGTGACCGATGCCCAATGGGGATACTGGCGGGATGCTTTCCATATAGAGGGCGTGCCCACCTATATGGTCATCGACAAAGAAGGAAACACCACCTTCAGAGCTACCGGCTTCCCGGGAGTGGAGAAGATGAAGGAAGAGTTGCTGAAAGTGGCGAGGAAGTAGTTCGTAGTTAGTAGAAAGTAGTTGGTAGTTAGTAGAATAGTTCTGCTTATATAATGCAGAGTATCTTCTACTAACTACCAACTACTTTCTACTAACTACTAATCTATTCCCACTCCTTAGCGCCCTGCTCTTTCAGCTTGGCAGTAAACGCCTGAGCCTTTTCCATGCTGGCATTCTCTTCCTCGGGAGTGGCAAAAGCATGCTTATAGCCTTTCACTACATTCCATTCACCACGGGTGAAGTCGGGAAATGCAACGGCAGCACAGCCATTATCCATAGAAAGTTCTCCCAATTCTGCCAGGCAACACCATTCTGCCAGGTCGTAGACATCCATATCCAAAGGCAATCCGTTCTGCAAGCAATATACCAGACGGCTGTCCATCACGAAGTCCATACCGCCATGACCACCTACTTCTTTCGCCATTTCACCGTACTTCTTCAGGATAGGATGCTGGTATTTCTCTACAAGCGCTTCCATTTCGGCTTCCGGCAAGAAACCATGTGAGTTCAAATCGTCAATCTTGGGCTGCACACCGGAAGCAGTCAACTGCTCGGCATCGAGGGCATATCCTTCGACCGGATATTTATTGGCAAAGCCTTTGGTACCTGTGAGCTGGTACAAGCGGTTGTAAGGTTGCGGAGTCATTACGTTGTGCTGAATCTCAATCACCTTACCATTGGCGGTACGAATCAGCGTGGTGGTATGGTCGCCGTTACGGAACTCTTTGCACTCTTCGCCGGTTCTCTTCTCTACCAGTTCTTTACCGATCACCGATTTGGTATCCATAGCAACCAAAGTTGCCATACGGTCGCCCCGGTGTATGTCAAGAGCTTGCGCTACGGGACCAAGGCCATGAGTGGCATACACGTCGCCGCGATGCTTCATGTTATAATCCAGACGCCATCCCAGTTTATCGTTCTCGCCATTCTTCCAATAATGATCCCAGAACGGGCTCAGGTTATGGATATAAGCTCCCTGCGCACGGATCACTTCACCGAACACACCCTGTTGCGCCATGTTCAGCGTATTCATTTCGAACCAGTCATAGCAGCAGTTCTCCAGGATGAAGCAGTGCTTACGGGTAGTTTCGCTTAGATTGATCAGAGCCCAGCACTCTTGCAGGTTCATGGCGGAAGGAACTTCTATCGCTACATTCTTTCCGTTCTCCAACGCACATTTGGCTGCGGGGAAGTGGTGCAACCAGTCGGCGGCAATATAAACCAGGTCTATATCATCGCGCTTGCAGAGCTCTTCATATCCTTTTTCGCCGGAATAAACAGCAGCTTTCGGCATAGATGCTTTCTTCAGGAGTTCCTGGCATTTCTCCGCACGCGACTGTTCATAGTCGCAAAGGGCTACCACCTGCGTTCCGGGAATATAAGTGAAGCGTTCCACAGCTCCGGGACCACGCATTCCAAGTCCTATAAATCCTACGCGGACTACTTCCATCTTCGGAGTGGTCAGTCCCAATACACTTTTCTGCCCAGCCGGACGCTCGGGAGACTTAACAACGATAGTTCCGTCTTTCCACTCCCATTGGGTCCCCTTCTCCGTCGTCTGCACGGTAGAAGTCTGAGTTGTACATGCGCCCAGCACAAGGCACATGCCTAACAACAACGATTTAACTGCCTTCATGTTCTGTTATGTTTAAAGTAAATAAATATGTAACAAATATAGCTAATATTAATCAAAAGAAGGGCAACAAGCGGTATGTTCTTTCATTTAGAATAATTAACCCACTGTTTCTTGCCTAATTACGAATTATTCGTAGCTTTGCATTGAATTCATTTAAATACTTTATCCATGGAAAAATTAACAATACAAGAAGAAGAAGTGATGTTGTACATCTGGGAGCTGGGCAGCTGCTTTGTGAAAGACATTGTTGCCAAGTACTCAAAACCGGCGCCTCCCTACACTACCGTAGCATCCATCGTGAAGAACCTGGAACGTAAACAATACGTCAGTGCCGCCCGCGTAGGAAACACTTATCAGTACACCCCGCTGATTCGCGAAAGTGAATACAAACGCACTTTCATGAGCGGCTTTGTACGCAACTATTTTGAAAACTCGTATAAGGAAATGGTTTCTTTCTTTGCCAAGGAGCAAAAGATTTCGACCAACGACCTGAAGGATATTATAGACATGATAGAGAAAGGAAAAGAATGAAAAGATTTCAGATTTATGATTTCAGATTTATGCTATGCAGAAGGATGTCACTGAAATCAGAAATTAGAAATCAGAAATTTTAAATAAAAAGTTATGTTAGCCTATTTTCTAAAAGTGAATGTAGCGATAGCACTGTTCTATGCGTTCTATCGGCTATTCTTCTACAAAGACACGTTCTTTGGCTGGCGCAGAACGGCTATGCTCTGCTTCTTCGCCATCTCCGCCGCCGTTCCGTTACTGAATATACAGACATGGATAACGGCACAAGAGCCGATGGTAGCAATGGCAGACCTTTATGCCAGTGTCGTACTGCCGGAATTCACTATAACTCCCGAAGCTGCCACAACCGACTGGAAAAGTCTTATCCTTGAATATGCAACTATTGCTTATTGGATAATTGTAGCCCTGCTCGCCGTGCGCTTCGTGATACAACTGGCAGGCATTATCCGACTGGCTTGCCGGTGTCGCAAAATACAAATAGGCGATTCGACCATTCATCTGCTCCCCCGGGCAGACGGTCCTTTTTCTTTCTTCCGCTGGATTTTCATCCATCCCGCCTCGCATACCGAAGAAGAATTTAACGAGATATTGACTCACGAACAGACACATGTCCGGCAGTGGCACTCCATTGATGTCATCATCAGCGAATTGGCGTGCACGCTATGCTGGTTCAATCCTTTTGCCTGGCTCATGAAACGGGAAATCCGTACCAACCTGGAATATATGGCCGATGCCCGCGTATTGGAAAACGGCTATGATTCCAAAACCTACCAGTACCATCTGTTAGGACTTTCACACCATAAGGCTGCAGCAACTATCTATAACAGTTTCAATGTTTTACCATTAAAAAAACGCATCAAAATGATGAACAAAAAGAGAACAAAAGAAATAGGAAGGACCAAATACCTGATGTTCCTTCCTCTGGCAGCCTTACTTATGATTATCAGCAACATCGAAGCAGTGGCGCGAACTACTAAGAAAATTGCATCGGAAGTCATAGAGGCTGTGGAAACTCCTAAAACTACGGAGATAGCTCCAATCGCCTTCGAGACACCTGCACAGCCTGCCAAGATGGCAAAAGACTCCCTCATCGATGATGAAAATATCATCTTTGAAGTGGTGGAACACATGCCGGAGTTTGCAGACGGCGGTATGTCCGGGCTGATGAAGTATCTGAGCGAAAACATTCAATATCCGGCAATAGCCCATGAGAACGGTACGCAAGGACGGGTGACCGTACAATTCGTAGTAGAAAAGGACGGGACTATCAGCAACGCGAAAATCCTTCGAGGCGCCGATCCCGACTTGGACAAAGAAGCCGTCCGGGTAGTAAATGCCATGCCGAAGTGGAAACCCGGCATCCAGCGCGGACAGGCAGTGCGAGTGAAGTATACCATACCGGTAATGTTCCGGTTGATGGGTGATGAAGAACCGGTTCAGCATGCCGTAGCGACAAGGACGGAGACAGGCGAAACGATCTTCGAGGTAGTAGAGGTGATGCCGGAGTTTCCCGGTGGAATGCCCAAACTGATGGACTTTATAAGTAAGAATATCCAATATCCGGTAGAAGCGCAAAAGGCGGGAACACAAGGAAGGGTTACTATACAGTTCGTTGTCAGTGCGGAAGGAGACATTGTCAATCCGAAAGTACTTCGCGGTGTTGACCCGTTGCTCGATGCCGAAGCAATCCGCCTAACCACTATTATGCCCAAATGGAAGCCCGGTACACAGAGGGGGCAAGCCGTGAATGTAAGATATACAATACCGGTGATGTTCAGCCTTCAATAACCCAAGACTTCATTACGCTGTTAATTCAAGACAGTTAATGAATTTTTTAGACGCGGATTCTGCAGATAGAGCGGATTTTCAACTTATTCATCCGCTTTATCCGCAGAATCCGCGTCTAAAGTTTTCTCCTTATTACACTTTATTTATGCATTTCCACAATCTGTGTCGGTGCCATCTCTACATTCCGGCGGTCTACCTGGCGGACTACGGCGGCGGCCAGTTGCAAGAAAGCGCGTCCCGTCACGGTATTTTCATCCAAAGCAACCGGAGTACCGTTGTCGCCACTTTCGCAGATGCTTTGTACGATCGGAATCTGTCCCAATAGCGGCACATTCATTTCTTCCGCCAACTTCTTGGCACCTTCCTTTCCGAAGATATAGTATTTATTTTCCGGCAATTCGGCAGGCGTAAACCAAGCCATATTCTCAACCAGACCGAGGATAGGCACATTCACCTTATCGTTGGTGAACATATTGATGCCCTTGCGTGCATCCGCCAATGCCACAGCCTGCGGGGTGCTGACAACCACAACACCGGTCAGGGCCAAAGTCTGTACAATCGTCAGATGGATGTCGCTTGTTCCGGGCGGAAGGTCGATAAGGAAATAATCCAAATCGCCCCAATTGGCATCGCCAATCAGTTGCTTCAACGCATTGCTTGCCATACCGCCACGCCACAGGGTAGCCTGGTCGGGATCGACAAAGAAACCGATAGAAAGCAATTTGATGCCGTACTTCTCGATCGGGACAATCAAGTCGCGCCCGCCGATATTCTCGGCAAACGGGCGGGCATCTTCTACCTGGAACATCTTCGGTACGGAAGGGCCGAAGATATCGGCATCCAGCAAACCTACCTTATAGCCCAGTTTCGCCAAAGACACGGCAAGATTAGCCGCCACCGTAGACTTGCCTACACCGCCTTTACCGGAAGAAACGCCGATAACGTTCTTCACCTGCGGCAACAGTTTGCCTACTTCGGGACGAGGCGCCTGGCGGCTTTCGGTAGTGATGGTCACTTCCACTTCGGGAGAGACATAAGTATGTATAGCCGTTTCGGCCGCCTTCAACATTGATTTCATGAAAGGATCCGTCGGTTTCTCGAATATCAACGAGAAACTGACTTTCATCCCGTCAATACGCAGATTATCGGCTACCATCTCTGCCTCAACGAGGTTCTTTCCGGTGCCGGGATAACGCACTGTTGCCAGTGCATCCATTATCAGTTTAGGATAGAGAGTCATATTTTAAATTACAAATTATGTTACTTACTCGTTTGCAGCCCGCTACGCTTACTGCGGTTGTAGCTGCGATATTCATCCAGTTCTATTTCCACATCGGGTTCTTGCAATTCCCCTGTCTGCGGAAGATGGAATTTGATATACTTAATGTTTAAACCACGATCCAGCCATTGTTGTTCATAATATGTTTTGATGCTGAGAATCTCGTCCGCCATACCGGAGTGATACAAATCTTCCGTCATTACGTCTACCGGCAGATGGTTCTTCTCAATCATATACCTGGTATAGGTGAACATGAAGTTACTGTCCGTCTTCAGATGGATGATACCACCGTCCGTCAGGAACTTGCGGTAGCGCTCCATAAAGTAGGTCGAAGTAAGCCGCTTGGTGGCCTTCTTCATCTGCGGATCGGAGAAAGTAAGCCATATCTCACTGACTTCACCCGGAGCAAAGAAGCGGTCGATGATTTCAATGTTTGTACGCAGAAAGGCGACATTCTTCATGCCTGCTTCCAACGACTCGGTAGCTCCCGTCCACATACGCGCACCTTTTATATCAACGGCTATAAAGTTCTTGTCCGGAAACATACGTCCCAGCCCGACGGTGTATTCTCCCCGGCCGCAACCCAGTTCCAAAACAATCGGATGATCGTTCTTAAAGAACTGTTTGTGCCAGTTCCCTTTCATTTCAAACGGTATATTATCCACCACCGAGTACGGATACTCAAAAACGTGCGGATAACTCGCCATATCGGCAAACTTCTCTAACTTATTCTTTCCCATTTATGTGTATTAAAGGAAGACTCAACTCATTATATTATTTTAGGCACGGATTACACGGATTACGCGGTTATGTTATACAACCGTGCAATCCGTGTAATCCGTGCCTAAATATCCAGTAATGTATTATTCTACGATGGTTACCCAGCCGTGAGTATCAGGCTCGTCGCCATACTGAATGGCACGCAGCTTGTTGTACAGCTTCGTGCAGATAGGTCCCGGTTTGCCGTCTTTGGAAATAACATAAGACTTACCGTTCTCTACGTCGTCAATGCGCTCGATAGGGCTGATAACGGCAGCAGTGCCGCAAGCACCCGCCTCTTCGAATGTCGCCAGTTCTTCTTCGGGAACCGGACGGCGCTCTACCTTCATACCCATATCTTCGGCCAACTGCATCAAGCTCTTGTTGGTGATGGACGGAAGGATAGAGGTAGATTTCGGAGTGATGTAGGTGTTGTCTTTGATGCCGAAGAAGTTGGCAGCACCACATTCGTCCATATATTTCTTTTCTTTGGCATCGAGATAGAATTCGCAAGCATAACCCAAATCGTGTGCTTTCTTGTTGGCACGCAGGCTGGCGGCATAGTTGCCACCCACTTTATAAACGCCGGTACCCAGTGGGGCGGCACGGTCGAACTCGCGGATAATGACATACGGATTGGTTGAGAAACCGCCTTTGAAATAAGGGCCTACAGGCGTAACGAACACTACAAACAAGTATTCTTTGGCAGGATGTACACCTACCTGTGCACCGGTACCTACCAGCAACGGGCGGATATATAAAGAAGCACCCGATTCGTAAGGCGGGATGAAGCGTTCGTTCAGCTTCACTACCTTCAGAATGGCTTCTCTGAAACGTTCAGTAGACAGTTCCGGCATCAGAATACCACGACAGGTAGACTGCAAACGAGCAGCATTCTCTTCCAAACGGAAGATACGCACTTTGCCGTCTTTGCCGCGGAAAGCCTTCAAGCCTTCAAAAGCTTCCTGACCGTAGTGCAAACAAGTGGCAGCCATGTGCATCGGGATGGTTTCCTCACTGCATACTTCTGTTTCTCCCCATTGTTCGTTACGATAATAAATTCTCACATTGTAATCTGTCTTCATATACCCGAACGGCAGATTAGCCCAATCCAGTTCTTTCATATCTCAAAGTATTAGTTACTTCATTACGTACATTTTGCAACAAAAATAGCTTTTATTCTTCAGATTCCCGCTTCTCTGACAGTAATTTTTCAATTTCCCGGTCTGCTTTGGTCAATTTGTCGCTGCAAAACGCAATAATCTCATTCGCTTCCTTTATTTTTTCGGACAAGGCATCAATTTCCAACTCATTATTGTCTATCTGACCGACAATCTTTTCCAAGCGCGCCATGGCTTGGGAATAGGTTTCTTTCTTTGTAGGCATAGTTTCTGAATAATAATTATTCTGCATCTTCTATCTTTTCAAGTTGCCAATAGAGGTCGTGCTCATCTTTCGGAGTCAGATTCTTCCATTTCATACTTGTAGATGTCAATTGGACGATTTCATAGCGCTCCGTAGAATCATACTCGTCGCTAACCAATGTGATTGATTTACCATCATTCCCAATTTTATATTTATACTTTATCGGAACTCCATTGGACCACGGACTGCCGATATAAACCGAACAAATGCCGTTTGGATAGAAAGTATAAGTGGCAATGTACTCATCTTTAAGTACCGGTTCTTTTACAACCCAGTCACCTGTTAGCTGAGAAAGATCATTGTCATCATCTGAACAAGATGTAAAACTGAATGCGATGAAGAACAACAATAGCATTCCAAATAATTTCTGTGTTTTCATATCAACAAGGTTTTAAATGATTCATAATATTTATTAAATGCAGAAATAGTTGGAGTACTGCACATTATACTACATCTTTTTTACTATCGAAGCTACTTCTCCCTGATAGAGGCGAGTTACGATCTCATCATCCACCTGCAACTCATCCACATTCTTCACAGCCTTCCCGTCTTTAAGAGTGATGCTATAGCCACGGGCAAGCTGTTTCTCCGGCGAAGCATCCGCCAGGCGCTGTTGCAATAGTTCCAGGTGATGGCGATGACGGGAGAGAGAAGAGGTTACTGCCTGCCCGATATCTCTCCGTGCAGTGAGCAGTGCCAGTTTAGCATCCGATATCCGGCGATAAGCGGCAGAAGGGATGCGATTTTTATATACAGACAACTTCCGATGCTCTTGCGACAAGAGGTTTCGGACGCCTTCCTGCAAACGGGCGGCAAGCACTTCCAGTTCATCGGCAGCAGTGTTCATGCAGTCTATCAGGAACTCGGCGGCAGCGGTAGGAGTCTTGACACGGGTGTGTGCCACGGAGTCGAGCACTGTATCGTCGCGCTCATGGCCGATTCCGGTGATAATAGGCAAGGGAAATTGCGCGCAAGCGGCGGCAAGCAGGTAAGTGTCGAAACCGGAAAGGTCGGAAGTGGCACCACCGCCCCTGATAATGACGACGGCATCAAACTCAGCCAAACGGGCATTTACTTTATCAAGAGCGGACAGGACGGATTCTTCCACGCGGTCGCCCTGCATCAAAGCGGGAAACAGTTCGGTATAAAAGTAGAATCCACGCGGATTATTCTCCAGCTGATGGCAGAAGTCACCATAACCGGCTGCTGTAGGCGAAGATATGACGGCGATGCGCTGCGGCAAGCGGGGCATTTCCAGTTCTTTATTGAGAGTAAGCACGCCTTCTTCTTCGAGTTGGTTCAGTATCTCCCTGCGCCGGCGTGCCATATCTCCCAACGTATAAGTAGGGTCAATGTCCTGCACCGTAAGGCTGAAGCCATAGAGTTCGTGGAAGTTGACGGTAACCTGCACCAGCACCTTAATGCCGGAAACAAACGCCTGCCCCGTAGCTTCCTCAAAATAAGGTTTCAGCAGACGAAACACATTCGACCAGATGGTACCCCGCGCTTTAGCTATCAGGTTATTGCTGCGCGGGTCCTTCTGCACAAATTCCAGATAGCAATGTCCCGTGCTGTTGGTACGCACGTCGCTCAGCTCCGCCTGTACCCAAAACTCATCAGGCAGAGACCGCTCGATGCTGCGACGCACCAATGCATTCAGCTCATATAGTGATAAAGCATCCACCTACTACTAACTACTAACTACTTACTACTTTCATATTCTTCATATGCCTTCCACATATCGGGTACCCCATATCCGTAGATATTATCAGGGAACTCAGCACGGTCACCCGACTGGCGGACCAGTTCTATCACTTCCTTTGCTGTCAGCTTCGGGCAAGCCTGCCACAAGCAAGCCACCATGCCGCATAGGATGGGTGAGGAGAAAGAAGTTCCGTTTGCCCTTCCCTGCTTGCCATTCGTGCCCATCACATCAGAGCCTAAGCCAACGGCAACTACATCGGGCTTTATCCGGCCATCCGCCGTATTGCCGACAGAAGAGAAAGGCGCCAGCACAGCATTCTTATCAATCGCCCCTACCGTCAGCACATTATCGGCATCTCCCGGGGGCGTAACTTTCTTCCAGGAATTCGCGCCGGAATTGCCCGCACTACACACCAGTACCATGCCCTTATTGGCAATGCGCGATGCCTGGCGGGACATCAAGGCATGACGCCCATCCAACTCACGGTATTTATAATTCTTGGATTTATCATCAAAAGCATAATACCCCAGCGAAGTATTGAGTACATCCACACCCACGCTGTCGGCAAACTCTACCGCAGCCGCCCAATAATCCTGCTCTACCAAGTGCTCGGAATATTCGTCTTCGCTGCGGAGCAACCAGAAAGAGGCCTCGGGCGCCGTACCGGTCATGATATCAGGCTGATTCATTCCTATGCAAGAGAGCACCATCATGCCGTGGCTGCTTTCTGCAAAGATATCCGCCTTCGGATTCACAAAGTCTTTTGTGCCCAGCACACGAATATTCTTCATGGCAGTAATCCTGTCCGCATTGTGGAATCCGGCATCGATGATGGCAATCGTCATTCCCTGCCCCTTGAAGCCTTCCTGATGCAATTTGTCGCCGTTGCTCATCCGTATCTGGCTGATAGCAAGCCCATAAATGCTGTCCGGGTGCACCACCGGGTTATTCTCCACAGAGTCGCGCTGGGTCGACATCGTCGGCTTGTCTCCGGCGGGAGCCGTCCACACCTTCTCCGTAGCACGGACAAAAGGCAGTGCAGCGATGCGGTCGATCAGCGTAGAGTCGTTGCAGGAAACCGTAACGAAGTTTTCCCACTTCCCCGCAACTACGATGCTCACCCCTTGCCGGCGTATCTCGTCTATATATTTGCGGCATACCGGCAGATCGGTAGAATCTATCGGCAGATTCTGCTTCTGACGACGCGCAATGGCCTTCGCAGACAGAAAAGTCTCCGGTTGCTTGAGTGAATACGTTGTAGCCGCCTTATCCTTAAGGCTTATACGATACTTCAAAGTGTCTTGTTGTGCCTTTGCCCCGACTGCCATCAGAGCAACACCTAAAAGAATAAACAGTTTCTTCATCATTTATTTCTCAATTCTTAATTCTCAATTCTCCAAGTACATTCCTATTCCCCGTTGCGAAGCAATGAACGAGCCGCCCACTACCCGCCTGCCGATGTAGAATACCGCCGATTGCCCCGGAGCGATGGCAGATGCCTCTGTCTGGAAACGTACCAGCAGCCGTCCGTCTTCCAGGCGCTGCACCGTACACGGAATAGGTTTGCTGCGATAGCGGATGCGCACGGTAAGCTCACGGCTCCCGAAAAATTCTTCCTCGT
The DNA here is from genome assembly GCA_905203765.1 of uncultured Bacteroides sp. Classification (GTDB taxonomy): domain Bacteria; phylum Bacteroidota; class Bacteroidia; order Bacteroidales; family Bacteroidaceae; genus Bacteroides. Next base: position 1,135 of record CAJKXC010000037.1, on the reverse strand, counting down.
CTACCAAGTTCTCCTGCTCTGCCAGCATACAGGTGGCGAGCAGTTGCCCGGCATCGCCCAGCATCACGGTATTTTTCTGCGGATTGATTTTCAGTACATAGGCAGGCTTGCCCAAAGCTATTTCCAGCCCTTTGCGCTGCCCGATGGTATAATAAGGAAAGCCTTTGTGTTCGCCCAGCTTCACGCCTTCGGAGTTGACAAACCATCCCGGCCCTACTTCCCGGTCTATCTCGGGGGAATGTTCGCGCAGGAAGTCCCGATAATCTCCCTTGATGAAGCAGACTTCCATGCTTTCCCCCTCTTCTGCCTTGACGGTGTACCCTTTATCGCGCAGATACGTGCGCACCTGTACTTTGGTATAAGTGCCCAAAGGGAAGATGCAACGCCTCAGCACGTCCTGTCCCAGCCGCCAAAGGAAATAAGACTGGTCTTTCCGGTCATCGTCTCCGGCAATGATATATATTTTGCCATTCCGCTCTTCGAGCCGCGTGTAGTGTCCCGTTGCAATGTACCGGCACTGCAACCGGTCCGCCCACTCCGTCAGAATGCGGAATTTGAACAGCGGGTTGCACATCACGCAAGGATTGGGTGTCCGCCCCTGGCAATATTCGTCAATAAAGTTCTGAACGATCACTTTACGAAAAGCTTCACGCTCATCGGCAATGTAGTGTTCAATGCCCATGCTCCCGGCAAGTTGCCTGGCTTCCAGCGGTTCGTCACCCCATACCCACATCGTAAGCCCGACTATCTCATAGCCTTGCTCCTTCAACATCAGGCAGGTGGCGGTGCTGTCTATGCCGCCGCTCATGCCTACCAATACTCGCTTTTCGGGTGCATTCATATCAAAAAGTTATCGTTAGTCTGCAAAAATACAAGTTTTCGGGGAGAAGATATAGAAAAAGCAAACCTTTTTAAGAATCTGTTTTGTCTTTTTAGCGAGCTGTCCTGAAAGGGCAGTACAGAACAAATATTCTAAGCCAACGATCCTAACTTGCTATAACAGAAGGGAGAAGTTACCTTCCATGCAAGGAAATCTTAGAATATAAGCTTTATTCTTAGAAATAAAGCTTATATTTATAAGAATAAAGAGGTTGTGTCAAAATGCTGGCACAACCTTTTTTTATGCGCAAAGCCC
>CAJKXC010000036.1 GCA_905203765.1 uncultured Bacteroides sp. | reverse complement strand
GGACTGTAAAAGATGAAAAGAGGTTGTGCCAGCATTTTGACACAACCTCTTCCTTCTTCAAGCCCAGTTTTCGGAGATGGAAGAACGCGTCAAAGAAATAGACTATCTGAAGTGTATATTCATCACACTGATGATTATTTTTCATCTTGTGTACATAGGAGATAAATATCCTTATGCCAAACAAGTTGTCTACACCTTTCATATGTCTGCATTTTTAATAATATCCGGCTACTTGGTGAATATTCAAAAAGGGCTTGGCGCTTTTCTAAAGAAGTATCTTTGGATCTTCATTCCTTATGCTTGCATGGAAGCCGGATATATTATTTACCTGTTAGAGAAAATGTCCCGGAATTAAGCCTTGAATTGTTAGCCTATAAAATATTTATCAAGCCAATAGGCCCTTACTGGTATTTACATACATTAATAATATGTAGTATAGTCTATTATGCTATTTTTCACTATTCCAGATTGAACACCATATCAAAGATTATAGTATTGGGACTTTGCCTATTCGTCATTTCCTATGGAAAATTAGTCGTTTTTTCAAATGCTATATATTTCTTTATCGGCGTAACTATTTACCAAAGCAAAATCCATTTTACAGATATTTTTCGTCCTACATTTATAGCTATTATCCCAATGGCAATTCTTTGCAGTTTCCCGGAAAATCTAAATAGAGGGTCGTTGGCAGGTATTACTATTACCTATTTAGCAATCAGTATATCTTTAGCATTCTTTCATTATTTGCCAGTAGGTTTTAAGAAGCGGTTTTACTTTATAGGCAAGAATACTCTTGTAATATTTCTATTCTCTCCTGTTTTTACAATTCTCTCAAGAACATTCCTTCCTTTTCTTACTTTTGAGCCAAGTGGAATGCTATTTCTTATTGTTGCTGTATCCTTTACGATAATCGGAAGTCTATCTATTGCATGGATCATGGACAAACTGCATCTCTCCAAAGTTTTTTTTGGGGAAAAAGCTATACTTTAAAGAATCAGCACATACTTTATTTCTATCCAGTGGAACGCTTTTACATTTTTGGGCATCCGAAAGAGAATCTTTCCTTTATCTTTGCCGGCGTAACGGAAATACAAACACTGTTTCATCGAATGGACGTACAAGATATATGAGAGCATTGAACGCAATGAAGAAATTCATGAAGAAAAACGGGGATTTCAATTTGCAGGAGAAAAAAGCTCACCCTATCTTTGCCGACGTAACGGAAACACAAACACCGTTCTGCCGAATGAACGACACGAGGAGATTGCTGCAGAAGTCTTTTAGCATTATTCATCGACAACACAAACTTTATTTATTAATTAAAACAGATTTGAATTATGGGATCTATTAAACAAGGAATCCTGGGAGGCTTCTCAGGCAAGGTAGGTACTGTGGTAGGCAGTACTTGGAAATCAACACACTACATGAGAGCATTGGCAGTAAGTACCAATGATGCGAAGACAGAGAAACAACTATGCCAAAGACACAAATTCTCAATGGCAGTAGACTTTCTGAGGTCAATCACACCTTTTGTACGCATCGGTTATCAAAGCTATGCAAAGGATCAGTCGGCTTTCAATGCAGCAATGTCGTATCTCTTGAAAAATGCAATAAACGGATGCGGAGCAAATACTTCTATCGACTACAACAAGGCATTGGTGGCACGAGGCAACCTGACCACAGCTATGGATGCCACAGCTACGGTAGAGGGCAACAAAGTCTCTTACGCATGGGTGGACAACAGTGGAACAGGAGATGCCAAAACGACGGATAACGCTATGTTGCTGGCGTACAACAAGAACAAAAAGGAAGCTGTTTACACCACGAATAGCGCTACGCGCTCCGAAGCCAAGGCAGAACTGGCACTGCCGGCAAACTGGAGCGATGACGCGCTTGCCATTTATCTGAGTTTTTGCAGCACCGACAGCAGAAGTGTAGCCAACAGCATATGCTTGAAAAACGACGCGTTTAGTGGCGGTTCGGGAGAAGACAATCCCGGAGGCGGCTCGGGCAGCGGCGGTTCTGACGGAGATCTGGATGAGAATCCTATGGGATAGAAACTGAATAGAAGAAAGAGAGGTGCATCTGACGGGAAACCGGAGGATGCACCTCTTTTTGTAAAATAGAAATATTTGTCCTCCTCTTAACTTTTTCTTCTTTTTCTTTTGTGGTTTGGATTATTATCTTTTACTTTGCATCACAAAGTACTTTTTATGAATAAGAATAAAGCATTAGAATCAGTAAATGAGATAAAGGAGTTGATGGAAAAATCCTCCAAATTTGTATCTCTTAGTGGAATGACAGCTGTACTGGCCGGCATATATGCATTGGTCGGAGCTTTTGTTGCCGGGAATCTACTGGACTCGGACAGGCGTGAAGAATTGATAATGATAGCCTCAGCCGTATTGACAGCATCTGTAATTACCGCCGGCATTCTGTCTTGGTACAAGGCAAAGAAGATGGGACAGAAGTTATTTAGCAAACTGACGTATCGCATTGCCTGGAACTTTGCCCTTCCACTACTGACGGGAGGATTGTTCTGCATAGCATTGCTGCTGCATGAAGTTTATGGTTTGATTTCATCCGTCATGCTGCTGTTCTATGGACTTTCTTTAGTCAATGTATCCAAGTTTACCTACTCCAACGTAGCTTGGTTGGGATATGCCTTTCTCGGTTTAGGCATTTTGGACTGTTTCTTTGAGGGACATGGACTGCTGTTTTGGACCATCGGCTTTGGCGGCTTCCACGTCCTGTATGGGGTGTTGTTTTATTTGCAATACGAAAGGAATAAAGGATAGATGATAGAAGCGTTTCAAAATATAAATAAGGCATTCGAAAGCAAAGTCCGTCTGGGCATCATGGCAGTGCTAATGGTAAACGAGGAGGCTGATTTCAATATGCTGAAGGAATTGCTCTCATTGACTGACGGCAACCTTGCCAGCCATACGCGGGCTCTGGAAGAACTTGGCTACATCGTCTGCCAGAAAAGTTTTGTAGGCAGAAAGCCCAAAACTTCTTTTCACGCCACAACACAGGGGAAGGCAGCGTTCAAGGCCCATATAGAGGCACTGGAGAACTTCCTGAAGGCGACTTAATGTCGCCGAACAAAAGGCAAAACTATATTATTTTATTACATACTTAATACTATTCTACTATGGACAGCTTGAACGAAGATTTGAATGACAAATCAAACGGTAACTTAGGTGAGATTGAAAAACAGGCAGGTGGTTGCCTGCGACGCTTCTCAAAATCAATCAAGGTAGCGGTTATCGCTTTTCTGGTTTTGCTATTGCTGATCCCAATGGCAATGATCGAGAACATGATTACAGAGCGAGGACGAACACAGACAGAAGCCATCGACGAAGTAAGCCAGAAATGGAGTCTGGCACAGACTATCACAGGTCCTTATGTCAACCTGCAATGCCCCATTACCCAAGACGATAATGGAAAGAAGAGAACCATTATGGAAAACGTCACCCTCTTCCCCGACGAACTATCGGTTGACGGACAACTGCAAACAGAAATTCTCCGTAGAGGCATTTATAAAGTAAATGTATATCAATCGGAACTGCTCATTAAAGGTTCTTTCAGTTCGGAAGAACTCAGAAAGAACAATATTGATATGGAAGCGCTTGAATATGGCAGGGCAGCAATATGCCTGAACCTGACAGATATGCGTGGACTCAGCGAACAAATCAGCATCACGCTGAACGATTCCGTCTATGTGTTTGAACCGGGAATGGACGGACGGGGCATTCAGAGTATGGGTGTTCATGCCATTGTAGACCTATCCGTCTTGAAAGAGAACAAGAAATTGCCCTATGAGATGAAGATCAAACTGAAAGGTTCCCAATCCATCTACTTCACCCCACTGGGCAAGACTACTCAAGTGAAGCTGAAAGCCAACTGGGGCACTCCAAGTTTTGACGGCAACTTCCTGCCCGAAAAGAGGGAAATAACAGAAAAGGACTTCTCGGCCCAATGGCAGGTACTGAACCTGAACAGGAACTACTCACAAGTAATGGTCAATTACAGAGAAGCCAGTATCAGAGACCTACAAGATTCCAATTTTGGTGTCAACTTGAAGATACCTGTAGAGCAATATCAGCAATCGTTGCGCTCTGCCAAATATGCCATTCTTATCATCTTGCTGACTTTCACGGTAATCTTCTTCACGGAAATCATGGAAAAGACCCGCATTCATGCTTTGCAGTATTTGCTGGTGGGATTGGCACTTTGCCTGTTCTATAGCCTTCTGCTATCCATGTCCGAGCATATCGGATTCAGCCCCGCCTATGGGGTGGCATCCCTGCTTACCATTGTTTTAGTAGGCGGATATATGCTGGGAATTATCAAGAAGAAGAAACCGGCTATAATCATGACGGGGTTGCTTGCCATCCTTTATATTTATATATTCATCCTCATCCAGTTGGAGACTTTTGCCCTACTTGCCGGCAGCCTTGGATTATTTGTGATACTGGCTCTGGTGATGTATTTCTCCAAGAAGATTGATTGGTTCAATGAATAATTAAGATTGCAATATTGCAGGTTTGATATACAAACCACCCGCTTTGGTCTACAAAACCGGTAGCATCCGGCTACTATATCTACTTTTGCCCATCATTAAAAACTAAAGTAGATATGAACATAACCAAAGTAAAGGAAGCGGCACGCAAGTTGCAACGCTCCATTCCGGGAAGAGCAGGAATCTGTTTATTGATGACAGGTTTCTGCCTTTCCATTTCCGCCCAGCACCTGACACAGAACATCAGAGGCACCGTCACAGACAAGGCATCGGGCATCCCCATTGCCTACGCTACCATCCAACTGGAAGATACTCCCGACCGGGGTACCATCACAGACAGCATCGGAAACTTCGTACTGAAAGGCATCTCCCTGGGGCGCCACAATGTGAAGGCAACTTTCATAGGCTATGAACCCAGCCTTGTACGCGAAGTGCTGGTGTCTTCCGCCAAAGAGGTTTTCCTGGAGATAGCCATGACCGAGAATGCACAGGAGCTGAACGAAGTAGTAGTGCGCCCCCAAGTCAACAAGGAACAGGCGCTTAATAAAATGGCACTAACGGGAGCACGTATGTTCAGCGTAGAAGAGGCCTCGCGCTATGCCGGAGGAATGGACGACCCGGCACGGTTGGCAAGTTCCTTTGCCGGAATATCGGCCGGCGTGTCACACAACGGCATTTCCATTCATGGCAATGCTCCCCATCTGCTGCAATGGCGGCTCGAAGACGTCGAGATTCCCAACCCCAACCACTACGCGGACATCGCCACGCTGGGAGGCGGCATATTGTCTTCCCTGAGCAACCATGTACTGGGCAACTCGGACTTCTTCACCGGAGCCTTCCCCGCCGAGTACGGCAATGCCGTATCGGGCGTATTCGACATGAAACTGAGAAACGGCAACAACCGGAAGGTGGAAAATACCATCCAGGCAGGGATACTCGGCATAGACATTGCCTCGGAAGGCCCCTTGAGCAAGAAGCACAACGCATCTTATATCGTCAATTACCGTTACTCCGCCACCGGGCTGCTCGCCCACCTCAATATGGTGGATCTGGGAGGTGCTTTCGACTACCAGGACCTGAACTTCAAGTTCAACTTCCCCACCCGCCGGCTGGGCACTTTCTCCATTTGGGGAACAAGCCTCATCGACAAATACGGCAGCGACCTGGAGAAAGACATCAGCAAATGGGAATACCTGGGCGATGGCTCGGACTCCAAGACCGACCAGTATATGGCAGCGGGCGGAATAAGCCACCGCTACTTCATCGGAGAGAACGGGTTGCTGAAGACCACCCTCGCCACCACTTACTTCAAGAGCACCGCTTCCATCGACATGTTCGACACCGACCTCAACTCCACCCCCTACCTGGACATGAGCAGGGAGAACACGAACCTGGTATTCACCACTTCCTACAATCATAAGTTCAGTGCACGGTTCACCAACAAGACGGGAGCCAGCTTCACGCAGATGTTCTATGATATGAAGATGAATCTTGCGCCGTTCGTCGCCACTCCCCTGGATGTTATCTCTATGGGAGACGGCAGCACAAGCCTGTTCTCGGCATACACCAGCAACTCCATCGGCATAGGGAACAACTTCACCTTGAACCTGGGACTGAACACCCAGGTACTGACACTGAACAAACACTGGACACTGGAACCCCGCATCGGGATGAAGTGGCAGGCCACTGCCAAGACCTCGTTCGCCCTTGCCTACGGTATGCACAGCCGTATGGAAAAGATGGACGTATACTACACCCAAACGCCGCAGACCGGCGACGCGCTAGTAAACAAAGACCTGGACTTCACCAAAGCCAACCACTTTATGCTGACCTTCGACTACAAGATTTCCGACGAACTGCTGCTGAAGATAGAGCCATACTTCCAGACGTTGTTCGACGTTCCCGTCAGGGCAGGCGACTCCTATTCCGTACTGAACCGTGAGGACTTCTATGTGGAAGATGCCCTGGTGAACAAAGGCAAAGGAAGGAATATCGGGGTAGACGTGACTTTGGAGAAATACCTCAGCCGGGGGTATTACTATATGTTCACCGGCTCACTGTTCGACTCCCGCTACTGTGGTGGCGACAAGGTGTGGCACAACACCAAGTTCAACCGTCATTACATCCTCAATCTGCTGGGCGGAAAAGAATGGATGATGGGGCGTAACAAGCAAAACATACTGAGCGTGAACGCCAAACTCACCTTGCAAGGAGGAGACAGATATTCTCCGATAGACGAAGCGGCAACATTGGAGCATCCCGACAAAGAAGTGCAATACGATGAAACAAGGGCATACAGCCAACAGTTCTCACCCATCTTCCTGACGAACTTCTCCCTCAGCTACAAGATGAACAAGAAGAAGTGCACGCACGAGTTTGCCGTGAAGCTGCTCAATGCCACGAACTATAAAGAGTATGCCGGGCATGAGTATAACCTAAAAACAGGGAAGATAGAACCGAACAGATTCGCCATGTCCCTGCCTAATATCTATTATAAGGTTGAGTTTTAAAGATAAAAGCATTACTTTTGGCATCTAAAGATATGATATGGACAACTTAAACAAAATAAGTTCCCCCTCTTTCCCGCGAAAGTTCCTGATTGCCCCCGAATACAGAATGGCAAGGCATCTCTTGCTGGTTTTCATCATGGTGATTACGGCGCTCAATCAGTCCTTCATGACAATGAGGGATGGCATGGATGCATTGGAATATAGAATATACTTCCAGGCTGTCTTTATATTCATCACATATCTGGCTGCCTGCTATTTCAACCTGTGGGTATTGCTTCCCCGCTACTTGCTGAAGAACAAGTATATACGCTACGTCATCTACCTGTCTGCCACTATCATGCTGCTGGTTCTCATCCAAACGGTGGAAGAGCGTGCCGTACTTGTGCGCCTCGATATACTGGACGGATTCTATACGATGCCGAGAATAATCATCACCATCATATCTTCTTTTGCCCTGGTGCTGCTTTGCGTATCGGGCATAAGTATGACGGTGCTGCTGAAGCACTGGCTCCTGAATAACCGGAAGATGAACCAACTGGAAAAACTGCATATGCACTCGGAGGTGGAACAACTGAAAGAGCAGGTGAATCCCCGCCTGCTGTTCAGCATACTGAACCGCACCGGAGTACTGGCATCGCAACGCCCCGAAGAGGCTTCGGATATGCTTATCAAACTGAGCCAGCTACTAAGATACCAGTTGTACGACTGCAACAGGGAAAGGGTGCTGCTTAGTGCGGAGATAAAGTTCCTGCACAACTACCTTACGCTGGAACAGATGTATTCCGGGAAGTTCGGGTTCGAGATCCGGGCAGACAAGGGATGCTCACATATACTGGTTTCTCCATTGCTGTTTATCTCCTTTGTACAAGCGGCTATCGGCAAAGTTTATGAAGCGGACAAGCAGGCTGACATAACGATACGCTTTGAGACTACGGACAATGCAGTCACTTTCTGTTGCCGGTACGAACCGGAAGAGGTATTCTTCGACATGGACTTCTCGAAGATAAGCAAGCGGCTCGACCTCTTGTACGGCAACCGGCATACCCTGACGGTGACCGGCAAAGAGGTGACATTGAATTTAGAAATATAAACGGACAGATGACTGATATAGATAAGAATATAATACCCGGCTTTCTGCAAAATCCCCGTTACAGGATTTGCAGGCACATCTTGTTGCAGTTGGTCATACTGGCACTGACCATCAATATATCTCTGGACGGAGAATCACAGCTTTCCCGAGACACCACCGCCGTCATAGCCTGGTTTTGCTATTACTTGCTCGTCAACAGCGTTATCTACTTCAACCTCTATGTACTGACACCCCGCTATCTAGAGAAGGAGAAGTACCCAAAGTATCTGATAGGAGTAGCAGGATTGATTCTCTTTACACTGTTAGGGATAACCGTACTGCAAGCAACGCTGTATAGCTTCAAAGGAATACAAGAACTCAATTACATTTACCTCATTGCTTTGAACCTAACTTCATCGACTTTCTCGATAGGGTTGATGATTGTAGGCACATCGACTTTATTATTATTGCGCCACTGGATTAATTACTCCCAGCGCATCAGCGAACTGGAATCTACCACGCTGCAATCGGAGTTGAAGCATCTGAAACGACAAATAAACCCGCACTTCCTTTTCAATATGCTCAACAATGCCAATGTGCTTATTAAGAAGAACCCGGGTGAGGCGTCACAGCTTTTGTTCAAGCTGGAAGACCTGCTGCGCTATCAGATAAACAACAGTTCGGAAGACCGGGTGTTGCTAAGTTCGGATATTCATTTCCTGAATGACTTCCTCAATCTGGAGAAGATAAGGCGGGATAAGTTTGAATATACCCTATCCAAAGAAGGGGAGATAGAAAAGGTGTCTTTACCCCCTCTCCTGTTCATCCCCTTCGTGGAGAATGCCGTAAAGCACAACCCCGACAGTGAGAACGAATCTTACGTGCACCTTTCTTTCAGGGTATGGAAAAATGAACTGACCTTTCAGTGCATCAACTCCAAACCGGTGCGGCAATCGGAGGAGGACAAGCCCAAAGTAGGCGGCTTGGGATTGAAGAACATAAAACGCCGCCTGGAATTGCTGTATCCGGGCAAGCATACGCTGGAGGTGGAAGAAACCGAAGTTAGTTACAAAGTAAATTTACACTTGACATTATGAATTGTATTATAGTAGATGACGAGCCACTGGCACGCGAGGCGATTGAATTATTGGTGAAAGACATCGCCTATTTGAGCCTGACAGGCACTTTCAACAACGCTGCCTCGGCAGCCGGGTTTATGGAAGAACATACAGTCGACTTAATATTCCTCGACATACAGATGCCGGGCATCACAGGGATAGAGTTTGCCAGGAAGATACCCAAAAGAACGCTCATCATCTTTACAACCGCCTACTCGGAATATGCATTGGACAGCTACGAAGTAGATGCAATAGATTATCTCATCAAGCCCGTAGAGCCCGAACGCTTCAGAAAGGCAACGGACAAAGCGCTGGCTTACCACTCCCTGCTGCTGCAAGAAGATAAAGAGAACATAGAGTCTGCTGCCGACGACTATTTCTTCGTGAAGTCGGACCGGAAGTTCTTCAAGGTGAACTTTGAGGACATACTGTTCGTAGAGGGCTTGAAGGACTACGTAATCCTGCAACTGGAAGAGCAGCGCATCATCACCCGGATGAACCTGAAAGCCATGTACGAACTGCTGCCTAAAAGCCTCTTCCTGAGGGTGAACAAGTCGTACGTTGTGAACACCGCACGCATCGAAGCCTTCGACAATAATGACATCTTTATCAAAACCCACGAGATAGCCATCGGCAACAGCTACCGCGACAGTTTCTTTGAAGAGTTCGTCACACGTAAGAAAAGGAAGTAAAGGTTTGCGATAGTTTGGGCGAAAACCGCTATCTTTGCACATCCTAAAAGCGTTCATAACAAAAGAGATACATATAATACAATGGAAAAGAAATTCAAACGTACCACCGTGACATCGGCACTGCCGTATGCAAACGGCCCTGTTCATATCGGACACCTGGCAGGTGTCTATGTTCCGGCAGATATTTATGTCCGCTATCTGCGTCTGAAGAAGGAGGATGTAGTTTTTATCGGAGGTTCCGACGAGCACGGAGTGCCTATCACCATCCGCGCCAAGAAAGAAGGCGTCACTCCGCAGGACGTGGTAGACCGTTATCATACGCTTATCAAGAAGTCGTTCGAGGATTTCGGCGTTTCGTTCGATATCTATAGCCGCACCACTTCAAAGACGCATCATGACACAGCTTCCGAGTTCTTCCGCAAGCTGTACGACAAAGGTGAGTTCATCGAAAAGACCAGTATGCAATACTACGACGAGGAAGCCAAGACGTTCCTTGCCGACCGCTATATCACCGGTGAATGTCCGCACTGCCATGCCGAAGGTGCCTACGGCGACCAATGCGAGAAGTGTGGCACCAGCCTCAGCCCCACGGACTTGATTAATCCGAAGAGCGCCATCAGCGGAAGCGAACCTGTGATGCGCGAAACCAAGCATTGGTATCTGCCGCTAGACAAGCACGAAAGCTGGCTGCGCCAATGGATTCTGGAAGACCACAAGGAATGGCGCCCCAACGTTTACGGTCAGTGTAAGAGCTGGCTCGACATGGGATTGCAACCGCGTGCCGTAAGCCGTGACCTGGATTGGGGTATTCCCGTACCGGTAGAAGGCGCCGAGGGCAAAGTACTGTACGTATGGTTCGATGCTCCTATCGGCTATATCAGCAATACAAAAGAACTGCTTCCCGACTCTTGGGAAAAATGGTGGAAAGACCCTGAAACACGTCTGGTTCACTTCATCGGTAAAGATAATATCGTATTCCACTGCATCGTGTTCCCCGCCATGCTGAAAGCAGAGGGCAGCTACATCCTGCCGGACAATGTGCCGAGCAACGAGTTCCTGAACCTGGAGGGCGATAAGATTTCTACATCGCGCAACTGGGCTGTATGGTTGCACGAGTATCTGCAAGACTTCCCCGGCAAGCAGGATGTGCTCCGCTATGTGCTTACCGCCAATGCGCCGGAGACAAAAGACAACGATTTCACCTGGAAGGACTTCCAGGCACGCAATAACAACGAACTGGTTGCCGTATACGGTAACTTCGTGAACCGTGCGCTGCAACTCACCAAGAAGTACTTCGAAGGTGTAGTTCCTGCGGCAGGCGAGTTGACGGATTACGACCGCGAGACACTGAAAGAATTTGTAGATGTAAAGGCGGAAGTAGAGAAACTGCTGGATGCATTCAAGTTCCGCGATGCGCAGAAAGAGGCGATGAACCTGGCGCGCATCGGAAACAAGTACCTGGCAGATACCGAACCGTGGAAGATAGCCAAGACGGATATGTCCCGCGTTGCCACCATCCTCAACATTTCGTTGCAGTTGGTAGCCAACCTCGCCATTGCCTTCGAACCGTTCCTGCCGTTCAGCAGCGAGAAACTCCGCAAGATGCTGAATATGGAAAGCTTCGACTGGGCGGAATTGGGACACACCGACCTTCTCCCTGCCGGACACCAACTGGGTACTCCCGAATTGCTGTTCGAGAAGATAGAGGACGACGTCATCCAGGCACAAGTAGACAAGTTGCTGGCCACCAAGAAAGCCAACGAAGCAGCCAGCTACAAAGCCAACCCCATAAAGCCGACCATCTCCTTCGATGACTTCGAGAAACTCGACATCCGCGTAGGTACGGTACTGGAATGCGAAGCCGTGCCCAAGATGAAGAAGCTGTTGAAGTTCAAGATTGCCGACGGACTGGAGAACCGCACCATTGTGAGCGGCATTGCCCAGCACTACCAACCTGAAGAACTGGTCGACAAGCAGGTATTGTTCATCGCTAACCTTGCCCCGCGCCAATTCAAGAACGGTCTGGTAAGCGAAGGCATGATACTTTCTGCCGAGAACTATGACGGCTCGCTGGCGGTAACTTCGCTGTTGAAGGAGGTGAAGCCGGGTAGTGAGGTGAAATAAACAAAATACGATGAGCGAATCATCACTGAAAGAGAAAACTGCAAAAGGATTATTCTGGGGAGGATTCAGCAACGGCATACAGCAGTTGCTGAATCTGGGCTTCGGGATAGTCCTTGCCCGCTTATTGAATGCTTCGGACTATGGTATGGTGGGAATGCTCACAATCTTTTCCGCCATTGCCGCAGCATTACAGGAGGGCGGTTTCATTTCAGCGCTCACCAACCGTAAGGAAACTTGCCACAGGGACTATAATGCAGTATTCTGGTTCAGTACATTCTGCGGAATTACGCTCTACGTTCTGCTTTTCTTTGCTGCACCGTTGATAGCTGATTTTTATAAGACTCCCGAATTGGTTCCTCTTTCCCGCCTTTCTTTCCTGGGATTTGTTATTTCGAGCATGAGTATCGCACCACGGGCTTATCTCTTCAAGAACTTGAAAATCAGGGAGACTACAATTATTTCTATCTCCAGCCTGGTAGTATCGGGCATTGTCGGTATTGTGCTGGCAGCCAACGGATTTGCTTACTGGGGCATCGCCCTGCAATCCATCTCGTTTGTGGCGATGGTGACAATACTCAACTTCTACTTCTCTCATTGGAGACCCAGCTTCCGGTTCGATTTCATTCCCATCAGGGAGATGATTGGATTCAGCAGTAAGATAATTATCACCAACATCTTCACTATTATCAATAACAATCTGTTCACTGTATTGCTGGGTAAGTTTTACTCGGAACGGGAAGTAGGCGACTTTACCCAAGCCAATAAATGGAACGGCATGGGACATACGCTGATTACCGGGATGATAAACGGCATTGCACAGCCTGTCTTTACAAGCGTAGCCGATGACAGGGCACGCCAGTTGGCAGTATTCCGAAAGCTGCTCCGGTTCACAGCCTTTATCTCCTTCCCCGCCATGCTGGGACTGAGCCTGGTATCAAAAGAACTGATTGTGATAGCCATCACGGATAAATGGATTACCAGTGCCTATATCTTGCAGATTCTCTGTATTTGGGGAGCATTCATACCTATCATTAATCTCTTTTCCAATCTGATTATCAGCCGGGGGCATTCGTCCATCTATATGTGGAGTACCATCAGCCTGAGTGTGCTGCAACTGATAGCTGCATGCGCCATGCATCCGTATGGTATAGAATGGATGCTGCGCATCTTCGTGGTTATCAATATCGGCTGGCTGTTCGTCTGGTTCGGTTTTGTCAGAAGGGAGATAGGGTTGACACTGCGCTGGTTGCTGAAAGACATTTCTCCCTATCTGATATTATCCGTTGCACTGGTTGCCATAGCCTATTATGCAACCCTTCCGATAGAGAACCTGTACCTGAGCATGGTCACCAAAATAGTGATCGTAGCCGGGCTCTATGCACTGATACTATGGAGACTGCAATCAGTCATTTTCCGGGAGAGCATTGACTTCCTGCTAAAGAGAAAAAAAGTATGAGCCGCATAGCCTATATCATATCCGCTTACAGAGATGCGCCCCACTTGGCACGCCTGGTCGATGCCTTGAATGAGGATGCCGATTTCTATGTGCATATTGACCAGAAGGCAGACAGCCACCCTTTCAAGGAACTGCTGGGAGACAAAGTAACCTTTGTACCGAGCCATTGGGTAAGCTGGGGAGGCTGGGAACAGGTAGAGTATCAGAAGGAATTACTGGCTGCCGTGCTCCATAGCGGCATACCTTATACCCGCGTAGTGTGCCTGAGCGGGCAAGATTATCCCCTTTGGTCGAACGAAGAGATTCACCGGTACTTTGACGAACACAAGGAAACGGAATTCATCATGGGAATGAACCTTACCCGGTCTGCCGATGCACAACAAATCTCCAGAGTCATACATTATCACTTCTTCCGTGACTTAAAGTGGAAAAGTCTTTGGTGGAAAAATAAGTTCATCGTTGCTTCCCGCATCCTGATGAAACTTCTCCCTTTCAAGAAACGGCCCACAACAAGGATAGGGCACAAAGAGACAGATGTCTATTTTGGCTCCGACTATTGGGGTATCACCTTGCCCTGCGCCCGATATGTTTACGAGAAGTTATGCTCCGAAAAAGAGTTGGAGCGCTACTTCAAAACAAGCTTTGTACCCAGCGAGTTGTGCATACAGACCCTTGTTTTCAACTCTCCTTTCGGCAAACACGCACTGCCCTACGAAGGACAGTATGTCGGACTCTATGCGTTGACTCCCCTGCACTATATCGTGTATGGCAAGTCTATAAAGATTATGAACCTGGAGGACTGGCCGGCACTGAAACAATCCGGTAAGATGTTCTGCCGGAAGGTAGTGAGTGGCGCATCAGACCCTCTTGTCGAAAAGATTGATGCAGAACGAAAACATGAAGCCCTATGAAGATATTGGTTATCATCGTATCCTATAACTTTGAGCGCTGGATAGACCGCTGCCTGGGCAGTCTCCGCCAGTCGGAGCAACAGACAGATGTGGTGGTAGTGGATAATGCGTCGCAAGACCGCACAGTCCCGCTCATCGAGGAGCATTACCCCGAAGTACGGCTTATCCAAAGCAAAGAAAACCTCGGATTCGGCCGTGCCAACAACATAGGTATGAGGATTGCCCTGGAAGAAGGATACGATGCCGTATTCCTATTGAACCAGGATGCCTGGGTTGATGCAAAGACGCTCGGAACATTGGGTAAACTTAGCTTGGAACATCCCCGGTACGGTATCCTCTCCCCTGTACACCTGACAGGTTCGGGCGATAAACTGGAACAGGGATTTGCCGGTTATGCCGGATTGAGCAACCTGGAAGAAGTGGAAAAGCAACAGGGACTTGTTACCCTCTCCTTTATCAATGCCGCCTTCTGGATGATTCCTGCTTCAGTATTACGGGAAGTAGGTGGTTTCTGCCCCCTGTTCTATCATTATGGCGAAGACGTGGACTACGCCAACCGCCTGCGCCATCACGGTTATCTCATTGGATATTCGCCTGCCGTATTCGGCTGTCACGACCGGGAGCACCGCAAAGTAAACCGCGAGGCATGGCTTCGTTCCGAACAGATTTACCTGCTGACGGAGTATGCAAACATCAATCATTCGTTTTTGAAAGCTTTCGGATTCGGAGTATTGGCAGGCATCAAAAAGTCCTGGAAAGCATTCATGAAGAAAGATGCCCGGACGAGCGCCGCCTATATCGGAATAACCTTCCGGCTCCTGGGGCGCACCCGCGAAGTGCTGCACTACCGGAAAACAAACTTACACAGTAAGAAAAGTTCACTATATTTGACCGATTAACACGTCATCACATGAAAGTACTGTTTACATTCGGCGGAATACCGCACTACCTCAATGCCATGCTGAACAAGCTGCATGAGAAAGGAGTCGAAATCACAGTCGTCACCCCGCAGAAGGGTAATGCTACTATCGGCAAAGGGGTGAAGATGGTGGAAGGCGGCACATACAAGCACCTCACCACCCTCGAAAAGAAGATGCCCTACGGCAAAAGCGCATACCCCGCCCTGCCGGAGATTGTAGCGGAAGAGCAACCGGATATCCTTGTCATGGGCTGGCCCTACTTCCTGCAAATATTCTTCCAACCCCGGCTGAGACGTGCCATGAAAGCGTGCGGTACACGGCTGGTCATTCGTGAAATACCTTTCCAGACACCGCCTTATGGCAGAATAAAAGAGTACTTCCAGGCAAACCCGATGTATGACGAGGGCATGCACCTGATGAGCAAAGGTACAGCATTCCACCTGCGCCAATGGCTGACGGCAAAAGTGCGCAAATACTGTTACGCCCGCGTAGCAGGTACACTCAATTACTCCACAGCGGCTTATGACATATTACCGTCCTATGGAGTAAAGAGGGAACAGATACACGTCACCTACAACTCCACCGATACCGAAGCGCTGCTTCGGGAGAAAGCTGCCGTAATAGCCGCAGAACCCCTGTTGCCGAAATCAGAGAGGCGCCTGCTGCACATCGGGAGACTGGTGAAGTGGAAACGGGTGGATTTGCTGATTGATGCCTTTGCCCGTGTACTGAAAACTTATCCCGATGCAGAACTCGTAATCGTGGGGGATGGTCCCGAACTGGAGAACCTGAAACACCAGGCTGCGGACTTGAAGTTGAAAGACTCCGTCCGCTTCATCGGCGCGGTATATGACCCGAAAGCGCTGGGAGCTTATATGAATGAATCGACAGTATATGTGCTGGCAGGTATGGGTGGACTTTCCATCAACGATGCCATGACGTACGGGCTCCCTGTTCTCTGCTCCGTGTGCGACAGCACCGAGCGCGACCTGGTGGCCGACGGCAAGAACGGCTTCTTCTTCCGCGAAGGAGATGTGGAAAGTCTGACAGAAAAAATAGAGTCGCTACTATCTTCTCCCGAACGGTGCAAACAGATGGGGCAAGAGTCCGAACGGATTATACGTGAAAAGATAAACATAGAGACAGTGAGCGAACGCTATCTGAATGCTTTCAAAGAAATAATGCAGCAAAGAGGTTAAATGCAGCAAAGAGGATATTACCTCAATGCTGCCATAATTCTCTCACACGCATGCCCGTCGCCATAAGGATTATGCGTTTCGGACATTTGCCGATAAACCTCTTTATTTTGCAGAAGCTCCACTACATTGCTTACAATGGCAGAAGCATCTGTTCCTACTAATTTTACCGTCCCCGCTTCCACAGCTTCGGGACGCTCCGTTGTATCCCTCATCACCAGCACGGGCTTGCCCAGCGAAGGAGCCTCTTCCTGCACACCGCCACTGTCCGTCAGCAACAGCATGGAATGCTGCATGGCGTAGATGAAAGGAAGATAATCCAGCGGTGAAATCAGATATACGTTCTCCAGGCCGGAGAGCAGTTCGTAAACAGGCTTCTGTACATTCGGGTTCAAGTGTACCGGATAGACAATGTCCATTTCGGGATGCAAAGCGGCAATCTCCTTAATAGCCCGGCAGATATGCAGGAAACCTTCACCGAAGTTCTCACGGCGATGGCCCGTTACCAGGATATAAGGACGTTCACCCACGGTATAGCCTTTCGCACGGAGTTCTTCGTGCAACTGCTCCTTCACGCCCGGCTTATCAGCGATAATGTCTACTGCCATCAGCAAAGCATCAATCACCGTATTTCCGGTAACGGATATCTTCTCATCTTCCACATTCTCACGCAGAAGATTCCGGCGTGACATCTCCGTAGGAGCAAAGTAATAGGTGCAGATGCGGTCGGTCACCTGGCGGTTCATTTCTTCGGGCCAGGGAGAGAGCATATTATAGGTACGAAGCCCCGCTTCCACATGCCCAACGGGGATTTGCTGATAGAAAGCCGCAAGAGATGCCGCCATCGAGGTAGTGGTATCACCATGTACCAGCACCACATCGGGGTGGAAATCTTTAAGGACATCGCGCAGCCCCAACAACACCTTGGAAGTGATGTCGTACAAGTCCTGATTGGGCGCCATGATATTCAGGTCATATTCAGGAGTAATCTCGAATACTTCCAGTACCTGGTCCAACATCTGCCGGTGCTGGGCGGTGACACAAACACGGGTTTCAAAATGGGCAGTGTCCTTCTGCAAGGCTTTCACCAACGGAGCCATCTTGATGGCTTCGGGGCGGGTTCCGAAAACGAGTAATATCTTTTTCATTATAAATTCTTATTTACGAACTCCACAGAAGTCGAGTTCCAGTTTACCGCCCTCGCGCGGAAGTTCTACAAACGGAGTATGACGCACCAACCACACGATGATATCGGCCTTTGCGTATGCTTCCTTGTAATCCGTCAGATGGAAGCTGGGATGCGAGGTGATATTCGGTTCTACAATCAGCACATCGGCACGGCTCTCACTGACGATACGTGAGGCGATGTATTTGGCGGGAGACTCGCGAAGGTCATCGATATTCGGCTTGAAGGCAAGACCCATGCAGGCTACTATCGGTTCGCGCTCGTTCTGCTCTACGAAGCGTTGGCAGGACTCCAGCACCTTGTTGGCACACCAGTCGGCCTTATAATCGTTCGTTTCGCGGGCGCGCTTGATGAGTTGTGCCTGTTCGGGATAATCCGATACGATGAACCAGGGATCTACGGCAATGCAATGCCCGCCCACACCGCAACCGGGTTGCAGGATGTTGACGCGCGGATGCTTGTTGGCAAGCTCTATCAGTTCCCACACATTGATGCCCGCCTTGTCGCAAATCATGGATAGTTCGTTGGCAAAAGCTATCTGCGAGTCGCGGGAAGAGTTTTCCGTCAGCTTGCACATCTCCGCCGTGCGGGCATTGGTACGGTGCAGCTTGCCTTGCACAAAGGCGGAGTAGAACTCTACGGCCTTATCGGTAGATTCGGGGGTGATGCCGCCAAGGACACGGTCGTTGTGTACCAGTTCATATAGAGTATTGCCCGGCAATACGCGCTCGGGGCAATAGGCAATGAATATCTTGTCTTTCAGTTCGGGACGCTGCTGATAAATCAGCTCCGCCATGCGTTCGGTAGTGAATACGGGGGAAGTGGATTCTATCACAAACAAGTTGCCCGGCTCCAGATAGGGAATGATGGAGCGCGTGGCGGATTCCACGTATGTAATGTCCGCCCGGTGATTCTGTTTGAAAGGAGTGGGCACTACCACGAAGAAAGCATCTGCCGGCTCGGGGCGGGATACGGCACGCAAATGTCCGCTCTGTACGGCTTCTTTGACAACCTTGTCCAAGTCCGGTTCTACAATGTGTACCTTGCCTTGATTAACAGTTTCTACAACCGATGGATTTACATCTACACCCACCACTTCGTAACCGTGATGGGCAGCGACCGCCGCCGTAGGCAGGCCGATGTAACCTAAGCCCAGAAAAACAACCTTCTTCATATCTTATCAATCTATACTTATAAGTGCCGCAAAAGTACAAATAATATGTGACTTTGTACCTTTTCTCAACGAAAACCACTACTTTTGTCCAAACATTCCACGAAAAGAATGAGAGTACTACTTATCAATACATCCGAACGAATCGGCGGAGCCGCCATCGCAGCCAGCCGTCTTATGGAGTCGCTCAAGAATCACGGCATCAAAGCCAAACTGCTGGTACGCGACAAGCAGACCGATCAAATCACCGTCGTATCACTGGGCCATAACTGGCGGATGGTATGGAGATTCGTATGGGAGCGCATCGTTATCTGGCGCGCCAACCACTTCAAGAAAGACAACATCTTCGCCGTCGACATAGCCAATACCGGCACCGACATCACCTCACTGCCCGAATTCCAGCAGGCGGACGTCATCCATCTGCATTGGATCAACCAGGGCATGCTGTCGCTCAGGAACATAGAGAAGATACTTGCCTCGGGCAAGCCCGTAGTGTGGACCATGCACGATATGTGGCCCTGCACCGGCATCTGCCATCACGCCCGTGAGTGCACCAAGTACCAACAGCAATGCCACAACTGCCCCTTCATCCACGGCGGCGGAAGCAAGAAGGATCTCTCCTACCGGATATTTCTGAAGAAACTCGACCTGTACAAAGGCCGTCACATCAACTTCGTGACGTGCAGCCACTGGCTGGAAGAGCAGGCCAAGAAAAGCGCCCTGCTCTGCGGACATGCCGTAACGTGCATCCCCAATCCCATCAACACCAACCTCTTCAAGCCCCGCAACAAGAAGGAAGCCCGCGCCAAATGCTTTCTGCCCCAAGACAAGAAGCTCATGCTCTTCGGTTCGGTGAAGATTACGGACAAGCGGAAAGGTATTGACTACCTGGTAGAGTCGTGCAAGTTGCTGGCAGAGAAGCATCCCGAACTGAAGGAACAACTGGGCGTCGTCGTCTTCGGCAACCGTTCGCAGGAGTTGCAGAACCTGCTGCCCTTCAAAGTCTACCCACTGGACTTCGTCAGCAACGAGCACCAACTGGTGGATATTTATAACTCGGTGGACATCTTCGTCACCCCCTCACTGGAAGAGAACCTGCCTAACACCATCATGGAAGCTATGGCATGCGGCATCCCCTGCGTAGGCTTCAACGTGGGCGGCATTCCCGAAATGATAGACCACCTGCACAACGGCTACGTGGCGCAATACAAGTCGTCCGAGGACTTTGCCAACGGCATCTACTGGACACTGACCGAACCGGAATATCCCAGCCTGTCGGAACAGGCCTGCCGGAAAGCCGTCACCCACTATTCGGAGAATACCATTGCCAAGAAGTACATCGACCTTTACAACAACGTAACCGGAAGAAATGCATAACCATCCCACCCCGAAGTTCAGCGTCATCACCGTGACCTACAACGCCGCCGCAGTATTGGAAGATACCATCCAAAGCGTCATCCTGCAAACCTACCATCATGTGGAGTACATCATTGTGGACGGTGCTTCGAAGGACGGCACCCTCGCCATCGTCGACCGCTACCGCGACCGCATCGCCCGCGTAGTGAGCGAACCGGACAAGGGGCTGTACGACGCCATGAACAAAGGAATCGAGCTTGCCACGGGGGACTACCTCTGCTTCCTCAACGCCGGCGACAGCTTTCACGAAGACGACACCCTGCAACAGATGGTGCATACCCTCTCCGCCCAGGCCGAACTGCCCGACGTGCTTTACGGTGAAACAGAGTTGGTGGATCAGGAAGGTCACTTCATCCGCATGCGCCGCCTCTCGGCTCCCGAGGTACTGACGTGGCGCAGCTTCAAGCAGGGTATGCTCGTCTGCCATCAGGCATTCTTCGCCAAACGCTCGCTTGTAGAGCCCTACGACCTGCAATACCGTTTCTCCGCCGACTTTGACTGGTGCATCCGGGTAATGAAGAAAGCCCGCACGCTGCACAATACCCACCTCACCATTATCGATTATCTGGAAGAAGGCATGACGACGCAGAACCGAAAAGCATCGCTGTGCGAACGCTTCCGCATCATGGTGCGGCATTACGGCTGGATAAGCACAGTAGCGCACCACGCATGGTTCGTAGTGCGGGCAGTGTGGGAAAAATAGTCCCACTTGTTTCCATCATAGTGGGACTTTAGTTCAGTCGTATAGGGAAGGCAGTTCATCTATATTGGGAAAGTAGTTCAGTCGTATAGGGAAAGTAGTTCCCACGTATAGGGAATAAAGCTATACTATAATCCCTGCCCGCCTCTGCCAAAGATTCTTATGGCTTCAACAATTGTTTCAGTTCGGTAACGCCCTGCGAGGCCCCTTTCTGAATGACGTGTATCGGACGCATGGAGTGTGTATCCACCGGCTTCGGGTCTATCAGATAGACTTCTGCGGCGCGCGGCACGTAGTTCAGCAGTCCGGCTGCCGGATATACATTCATGGAAGTGCCGATAATGACGAAGATATCCGCCTTCTGCACGTAGTTGATGGCAGTCTCAATCTCGGGCACCGCCTCGCCAAACCAAACGATGAACGGACGGAGTTGCGAGCCGTCGCCCGCCAGGTCACCCATCTTCACTTCATATTCTTCGGGCTTCAGTTGCTTGATGTATCGGGGATTGTAAGGGTCGCGGCTGGAACAGACCTTTGTCAATTCGCCGTGCAGGTGTATCACTTTTGTACTTCCCGCCCGCTCGTGCAGGTTATCTACGTTTTGGGTGACGACCGTTACATTGAAGTCTCCTTCCAACTCCGCAAGTCCGGTATGGCCTGCGTTCGGCTCTACTTCCAGCAGTTGCTTACGCCGCTCGTTATAGAAATTGATTACCAACTCCGGGGCGCGTGCATACCCCTCGGGGGTTGCCACCTGCGCTACCGGATACTTGTCCCACAGCCCGCCCGCATCGCGGAAAGTACTGATACCACTCTCGGCACTCATGCCGGCACCGGATAAAATGACTAAGTTTTTCATATCGTGCTCCTTTCTTCAGATTCACCACAGAGGACACAGAGTCCCACAGAGTTCTTATAGAAACGCAGATTAACGCAAATTTTCGCAAAGAGAAAAAGCATTAATAATCTGTGCGAATCTGAGTTAATCTGCGTTTTGTTCTTTTTCTCTGTGAGACTCTGTGTCCTCTGTGGTGAAATTCTTTCCGGCAAATATAACAAGAATGCCTAAACCGCAATATTAAATAAGAAAAATTAAATACTCAAAAGCCTTATCATTCAAATAAAAGACGTACTTTTGCCACTTGTTAATTTGCAATAGGCTGGAAAAGAAATCAATCCCGCCGTCAACAAAACTTTTTATGGATAAATTTAGTTATGCTATCGGCCTGGGAATAGGTCAAAATCTTTTAAGTATGGGTGCAAAAGGCATCGCAGTAGATGACTTTGCACAAGCAATCAAAGACATATTGGAGGGCAACCCGACGGCTATCAGCCATGCAGAAGCCCGCGATATAGTAAACAAGTACTTCGCCGAACTGGAAGAAAAAATGAACGCCGCCAACATCGAAGCCGGCAAAAAGTTCCTTGAAGAGAACAAAAAGCGCCCCGGTGTTGTGACCCTGCCCAGCGGACTGCAATACGAAGTCATCAACGAAGGCAACGTAGGCAACTACGCCAAAGCCACCGACCAGGTACAATGCCACTACGAAGGCACGCTGATTGACGGAACCCTGTTCGACAGTTCCATCAAGCGCGGACAACCTGCCGTATTCGGTGTAAACCAGGTAATCCCCGGTTGGGTGGAAGCCCTGCAACTGATGCCCGAAGGCGCCAAGTGGAAACTCTACATCCCCAGCGACCTGGCCTACGGAGCACAAGGCGCCGGTGAAATGATCCCCCCACACAGCACCCTCGTATTCGAAGTAGAATTACAGAAAATTTTATCTAAATAAGTAACAAGTAAAAGTAAAATGAAAAAAGTAACATTTCTCATGGCTCTTGCAGTATCTGCCGGTCTGGCATCTTGTACTGCACAAAGTCCGAAAGCAAATTTGAAAACGGACATCGACTCATTGTCTTACGCTTTTGGTATGGCGCAAACCGAAGGTATCGAACAGTATTTCAACCAACAAGGTATAGACTCTACTCAAATGGCAGACTTTATCAAAGGTTTCAACGAAGGTGCTACTAAAATCGGCAAGAAAGACGGTGCTTATATGGCAGGTCTCCAACTTGGCCAGATGGTAAGCAAGCGTTGGGTAGAAGGCCTCAACCAACAAATATTCGGTACCGACAGTACTAAAACCGTTAGCCGCGAAAACCTGCTGGCAGGATTCATAGCTGGTGCTACCGGCAAGGGTGGCGCTATGGACATGGCTAAGGCACAAGAGTACACACGTACACAGATGGAAGCTATCAAAGAAAAAGCTACCGCAGAAAAGTACGCTGACAACAAGGCTGCCGGCGAAAAGTTCCTGGCTGAAAACAAGGACAAAGAAGGTGTTGTAACCACTCCGAGCGGTCTGCAATATAAAATCATTACTAAAGGTAACGGTGCCATCCCCGCTGATACAAGCAAAGTGAAAGTAAACTACAAAGGTACCTTGATCGACGGAACAGAGTTCGATAGCTCCGACAAGCACAACGGTCCTTCTACTTTCCAGGCCAACCGAGTAATCGCAGGCTGGACGGAAGCCCTCACCATGATGCCTGTAGGTTCAAAATGGGAACTCTACGTCCCCTCTGAACTGGCTTATGGCTCAAAAGAAACCGGCGGTCAGATTCAACCGTTCTCTACCCTGATATTTGAAATAGAATTGTTGGGCATCGAGAAATAATCTCCCCCGATTTTCTATCAAAATAATATTGAAGCGGGCAGGTCAGATGCTGTAAAAACATCTGTCTTGCTCGCTTCCTTTTTACCTTTTCCTCTTTTTTTCCTTCATTTTTATAGATAAATTAAAATAAAGTTCTATATTTGCTTACTATTTGATAACAACGAAAACTTTACTTATTTACTGGTATGGAAAAAATAGACAATCTTGACAGGCAAATCCTGGATATTATATCCCAGAATGCCCGTATTCCTTTCAAGGACGTAGCTGCTGAATGCGGCGTGTCACGTGCTGCCATCCACCAACGCGTGCAGCGCCTGATAGACCTGGGCGTTATCGTTGGTTCAGGCTATCATGTTAATCCGAAGTCCTTGGGTTACAGGACCTGTACCTATGTAGGAATCAAGCTGGAAAAGGGTTCTATGTACAAAACCGTAGTTGCCGAACTGTGCAAGATTCCTGAAATTGTGGAATGCCACTTCACTACCGGCCCCTACACCATGCTGACTAAGGTATACGCCCGCGACAACGAGCACTTGATGGACCTGCTGAATAACAAGATGCAGGAAATTCCGGGTGTGACTGCCACTGAGACATTGATATCTTTGGAACAAAGCATCAAGAAAGAAATCCCTATTTGTCCGGAAAAGTAATGACTCATAACGAACAATCATGGATTTCTTGAACGAATATCATTTGTCAGGACTTGTCATTGGTATCTGTACCTTTCTTATAATCGGCTTATTCCACCCCGTAGTTGTAAAAGCCGAATATTATTGGGGTACCAAGTGCTGGTGGATATTCCTTGTGCTGGGCATCGGTGGTGTCATTGCCTCTCTCTGCACAGAGAGCATCATGCTCGCCTCTCTCTTGGGCGTATTCGCATTCTCTTCATTCTGGACTATCAAAGAAATCTTTGAGCAGGAAGACAGAGTGAAGAAAGGCTGGTTCCCCAAGAACCCCAAACGAACTTATAAGTTCTAAGAACAAAAGGTTCTAAGGATTTTATTTGAAAGGCTTGCATATTTCAATAGAAAATACTACTTTTGTCCCCGCTATCCAAGCAAGGATACATCGGACTTGTAGCTCAGTTGGTTAGAGCAACAGACTCATAATCTGG
>CAJKXC010000035.1 GCA_905203765.1 uncultured Bacteroides sp. | reverse complement strand
CGTTGAGGTCGGATGTACAGTTGTTGCAGTGTACCATGGCTACGAGGCTTCCGTCCGGTGTGGTCACCATATCAATCATTTCGTAGGGTTTCGACAAATCTTTCTCCAATACGATCATGGAGAATGAAGAGGTACCTGCCGATACATTTCCGGTACGCTGCTTCACGGCGTTGGTGGCAACCATACCCGTTCCGGCATCTCCTTCGGGCGGACATACCGGTATGCCTGCTTTCAGGTGACCCGATACGTCGAGCTTTCCGGCACCTTCCGGGGTGAGGAATCCTGCATTCGCACCTGCCGGCAATACTTTTGGCAGAATGTCCTGCAACTTCCAGCCATATCCTTTGGGGGCAACCAGATGGTCGAACTTGGCTACCATTTCGGCAGAATAGTCCTTAGTGTCCGGGTTGATGGGAATCATGCCCGATGCATCGCCTATGCCCAATACCTTTTGGCCTGTTATCTGCCAGTGTACAAAACCTGCAAGAGTGGTCAGATAATCAATGTCCTTGACGTGTTCTTCATTGTCCAGAATAGCCTGATACAAGTGGGATATGCTCCATCTCAGCGGGATGTTGTAGACAAACAGTTCGGACAATGCTGCCGCAGCCCGGGCTGTATTGGTGTTTCTCCATGTGCGGAACGGTACAAGGATTTCTTCCTTCTCGTTGAAAGCCATATAACCGTGCATCATGGCGCTGACGCCGATGGCGGCGAGTGTCTCTATCTCTATGTCATAAAGGGCTTTTACGTTTGCGCGAAGGTTGGCGTAGCAATCTTGAAGTCCATACCAGATGGCTTCAACGCTGTATGTCCAAAGTCCGTCGACTAATTGGTTTTCCCAAGTGTGGCTGCCTTGGGCTATCGGCTTGTTTTCCTGGTCAATCAGGACGGCTTTTATTCGTGTGGAGCCGAACTCTATACCCAGAATAGCTTTGCCTGTTTCGATAGTTGATTTTGCATCTAATTTCATACTGGAATTAATAATTTAAGGTATAACGATGATTGTGGGATAATGAAATTAAAAGTGCCATGAACAGGATTGTCTGCGGCACTTTTAATTTCGGTTATTATACCGGTTCGCTTTTAGCAAAGCGCCTTGTTCAACATATAGTAAACTTCATTCATGCGCAGTTCTTGCTTGAACCCGCTGATGGTAGTGTTCTCGTCGATAACCACCATTTCGATACCTGCCATTTCGGCAAAGTCTTCCCAGTATTCTACGGTCAGGTCGTAAGAGAAGCTGGTGTGGTGGGTACCACCTGCCAGAATCCAAGCCGCAGCACCTACTTCGAGGTTAGGCATCGGAATCCACAGTGCGCTGGCAACGGGGAGTTTGGGCAGCGGTTTGCTCTTGATACACTCTACCTTGTTCACGATGAGGCGGAAGCGGTTGCCCAGGTCTACGATGGTAGCAGCCACACCTTCGCCTTGCTTGCTGGTGAAGACGAGACGTGCCGTTTCGCTGTCGATACCGATGCTCAGGCGGTGTACTTCCAGTTTCGGTTTCTGCTCGGCAATGAGCGGGCAAACTTCCAGCATGTGTGCTTGCAGGATGGCGCTCTGTGCTCCGTCGAAGTTCAGTGTGTAGTCTTCGAGGAAGGAACAGCCCTTCGGCATACCCTGGCTCATGAACCAAGTGGTGCGATAGAGGGCGGCAGTTTTCCAGTCACCTTCTGCACCGAAGCCGTAGCCTTCTGCCATCAGTCGTTGGGATGCCAGTCCGGGGATTTGATCGAAGTCGCCCAGGTCGTTGAAGTTGGTGGTGAAAGCTTTGGCGCCTGTGTCCTTCAATACGCGGCGGATGGCGATTTCTGCTTTGGCAGAGTTCCATACCTTGGTATAGGCTTCAGTGCCTTCCTTTTCGAGGGTGGCATCGTGGTCGTAGAGTTTGAAGTATTCGGCAACAAGGGCTTTTACATCGGCATCGGCAACTGCGTTATAGTAAGTCATAACATCGTTGATGGGGTAGTAGTCTACGTGATAACCCAGTACTTGTTCTGCGCTTACCTTGTCGCCGTCCGTTACGGCTACGTTGTTCATCTGGTCGCCGAAGCGGATGATGAGCATATCTTGTGCATCGGCCCATGCGGCAGCTACGCGCATCCATGTGGCAATCTGCATCTGTGCCTTTTCATCTTGCCAGTGGCCAACTACCACTTTGCGGTTCTTGCGCAGGCGGGTAACGATGTGGCCGAATTCGCGGTCACCGTGAGCCGACTGGTTCAGGTTCATAAAGTCCATGTCCATTGTATCCCAGGGAATCTCCTTGTTGAACTGGGTGTGGAAGTGCAGCAACGGCTTCTTCAGTTCCTGCAATCCGTGAATCCACATCTTGGCAGGAGAGAAAGTGTGCATCCAGGTGATGACACCGATACACTTTTCGTCATTGTTGGCTGCCTTGAAAGCGGCGGTTACTTCTTTGGAAGAATTTACCGTACCTTTATAAACTACCTTTACGGGCAGACGGCCGGAATCATTCAGGCCTTTTACCATTTCGTTACTGTGTGCGTCTACCGCTACTACTGCGTCACCTCCGTACAAGAGCTGTGCTCCTGTTACGAACCATACTTCATATTGATCAAATGCGTTCATATCCTTTTAATTTTTAATTTATAATTTTTAATTCTCATTGTCCGTAATAAGCGTTCGGACCGTGCTTGCGGCTGAAGTGTTTCTCTACAAGCAGCGGGTTCATCGTCAGCTTCGGATTGACGGTATAGGCTATCGAAGCCATTTTAGCCACTTGTTCCATTACTACTGCGTTGTGCACGGCGTCGGAGGCATCTTTTCCCCAGGCAAACGGGCCGTGGTTCTTTACCAGCACTCCGGGCGTATGCACCGGGTTCAAACCTTCAAAGCGTTTCACGATTACGTTTCCTGTTTCCAATTCGTAAGCGCCTTTCACTTCCGCTTCTGTCATATCTGCTGTGCAGGGGATGGCATCGTGGAAGTAGTCGGCGTGCGTGGTTCCGATGTTCGGAATGTCGCAGCCTGCCTGTGCCCAGGCAGTGGCGTAAGTGGAGTGCGTATGTACCACTCCGCCTATTTCGGGAAATGCTTTGTACAGCACTACATGGGTCGGTGTGTCCGAAGACGGTTTCAAACGGCCTTCCACCACTTTCCCGTCAAGGTCTACCACTACCATGTCCTCTGCTTTCATGTCGTCATAGCTCACTCCGCTGGGCTTGATAACCACCAGTCCCGTTTCACGGTCGATGGCGGATACATTGCCCCAAGTGAAGATGACCAGACCATGCTTCACCAACTCAAGGTTGGCATGGAATACTTTTTCTTTCAGTTCCTCTAACATAACTGTTTATAGTTTAAACTTCGGCGCCTTGCGGTAGGCTTTTTCATTGAACTTATACAATGCTGCACCGCGCTTGGAGCCTGTTTTATCAATCTTATCCGTTTTCTCAATGTAGTCCATTTCGGCTATCCGCTTGCGGAAGTTCCGCTTGTCGATAGCTTCGCCGTAGATGGCTTCGTACAGGCTTTGCAACTGCGACAAGGTGAACAGTTTCGGCAGAAGGTTGAAGCCTATCGGCTCGGTCGATGCTTTCTGCTGCATCAGCTTCCGTGCCTGCTCCACCATTTGCGGATGGTCGAAGATAAGGTCCGGCAGATCGTTGATGTTCACCCAGAAAGCATTGTGCTGCTGCACCAGTTCCCGGTCGTATTCATTGATGTTGATCAGTGCATAATAGGCGATGGAGATAACCCGTTCGCCGGGATCGCGGCTTATCTCACCGAAAGTCCCGACCTGCTCCATATATACATTGTCCAATCCGGTCAATTCATTCAGAACCCGCTTGGCTCCATCATCCACACTTTCGCCGTCTTGTACGAAGCCACCCATCAGTGACCATTCGCCCATTGCCGGCTCGAAGTTACGCTTCAGCAGTAGCAAGCTCAATTCTCCTTCGTTGAAACCGAAGATAATGCAGTCAATGGCTACATAGAACTTCGGATTTGAACTGTAATAATTACTCATAGTCTTTGTTTTATTAGGCCGAATGGGGAATTACCCCCTCGGATTACCAGAAATACCAATAGAAAGCAGCTGTAATGCCCAGGATGATGACGCTGTGAATCACATCCCACTTGTTCCAGCTGGCACGTGTGGCGGCTCTTTGCTCGGGAGTGGAAGTTCCGAACACCAGTCCTTGTATCTTCTCGGCGCTTGGGGCTTCTGTTGCCAGGCTCACCAGGATAACCACCAGGATACAGAACAGGAACATCCATCCGCAGAAGAACAGCCAGTTCATATCATAGAACAGATATTTGAATGTGCTGTCGGCTACATCGCCTGCATTGCTGTAATATACCTTCGCTCCCAGGCGTGTCAGACCGATAACCATACCGGAAATCAATCCCCACATACCGCCTTTGGCTGAAGTGCGTTTCCAGCAGATACCCAGCAGGAAAGCTGCTGCAATACCCGGTGCCAGTACGGACTGAACATCTTGCAGGTAAGTATAAAGCACGTCGCCTACGCTACGCATGATAGGAATCCACAGAATACCCAATATCACGATTACTACTGTTGCTGCCTGACCGATACCTACCAGCTTCTTTTCAGATGTTTTCGGTTTGAAACGCTTGTAGAAGTCGATAGTGAACAGCATGGCAGATGAATTGAACAGCGATGCCAGTGAACTCATCAATGCAGCCAGGATACCGCAAACTACCAGACCTTTCACGCCTGCCGGCAACAATTTGGCTACCAGTGTCGGGAAAGCGGCATCTGCATTGGCATTACCATTGGCAAGCAACGGAAGGAAACCTTCGCCTCCGGCACCGATGTATTTCTGATGAAGCGCAAAGGCAATCATACCCGGAATCAAGAACAGGAATACGGGCAACAGTTTCAGGTAAGCTCCGAAGATAGTACCGCGGCGTGCTTCCTTTTCATTCTTTCCTGAAAGGACACGTTGTACGATGAACTGATCGGTACACCAGTACCAGAAACCGATGATTGCCGAACCTATCAGCGCACCCAGCCAGGGGAAGTTGGGGTCGTTATTGCTTCTTATAAGTTCTGTCATCGTGTTGCCATAGTCGTTTACAGTGACGGCACCGCATACTCTCATCATTTCGTCCCAGCCGCCCAACTCTTTGAAGCCGAGTACGAGGATAATCAATGAACCCAGCAATAGGATAGGGGTTTGAAGTACGGAAGTATAAAGCACCGACTTCATTCCTCCGAATATGGTATACAGGGCAGTCAGCACTACCAGTCCGATGGCGGCAATCCAGAAGAAATCGATTCCCCAAAGTTCCTTGATGCCGAACACTTGCTGGAAAACCAATCCGCCGGCGTAAACCGTAACCGCAACCTTAGTCAGCACATAGCTGATTAAAGAGATAACGGACAGTATGGTACGTGATTGCGAGTTATAACGGCGTTCCAGGAACTCCGGCATGGTATATACCATGCTTCGTGTATAGAACGGTACGAATACCCAACCCAGGATAAGAATCATCCAACCTTGTATTTCCCAGTGTGCCATAGCCATTCCACTGGACGCTCCGGCTCCGGCAAGTCCGATTAAGTGCTCCGAACCGATGTTCGAGGCAAAGATAGAGGCACCGATCGCAATCCATGTAGCATCACGTCCGCCCAAAAAATAGTCTGCCGAGTTGTTCTGTTTCTGTTTGACAACCCAAACGATAATACCTATCAGAGCCAGAAAAAACACTCCGATAACCAACCAATCTAATGTTCCCACGATAAATATGATTTAAGAGTTACTATTATTTCTCCACGGAGAATTTGTAAATACATTCGCTGTTGTAAGTTTGTCCCGGCTCCAGAATTACAGAGGGCCACTGCGGATTGTTGGGGCTGTCGGGGTAGTGTTGTGTCTCAAGGCATACAGAGGCACGTTTGTTGTATGTAATGCCTTTCTTTCCTTTTACGGTACCATCCAAGAAGTTACCTGCATATACTTGGATACCGGGCTCGTTGGTGTATACATCCAGAACAATGCCTGTCTTGGGTGACTGGAGCGTAGCTGCCTTACGGGTGATATCGCCCTGGGTATTCAGTACCCAGTTGTGGTCGTAACCGAGGCCGTTCTTTATCTGTACAAAGTCAGCATCGGAAACCATACGTGCTCCTACCGGAGTCGGTGTACGGAAATCCATCGGAGTGCCTTCTACCGGTACAATCTCACCGGTGGTCATAAAGGTGCTGTCTACCGGAGTATAAGAGTCGGCATCAACGGTCAGCAGATGGTCTGCATTGCTGGCTGCATCTCCGTCGAGGTTGAAATAAGAGTGATTGGTCATGTTGATAACCGTCTTCTTATCTGTCGTTGCTGTGTATTTTATGTCTATGGCATTGTCATCCGTCAACTTGAACAGGACTTTTGCCGTTACATTTCCGGGGAAGTTCTCGTCACCATCCGGTGAAATGCGGATTAGTTCCAGCGTAGTATCGTCAATGGGGTTGGCATTATATACCTGGTATTGCCATCCCTTAGGACCACCGTGCAGACAGTGTCCGAAGTTATTTATCGGCAGTTGTATGGTATCTCCGTCCAGAACCATTCTTCCCTTGTTGATACGGTTGGCATAACGTCCCACAGAAGCGCCGAAATCGCTTGGGATATTAATGTAATCGTCAACGTTGTCGAAGCCTAATACGACATCCTGCATTTCTCCGTTTTTGTCGGGTACCATAATAGATACGATACGACCTCCGAAATTCGTAATGCATACTTCCATGCCCGCTTTATTCTTTAATGTATAAAGATTGGTTGGGGCATCGTTTACCGTTGTTTGAAAGTTTGCCGGATTAAGACCGGATAACGTGAGTTCCGTTCCTGACTTTTGGCTGCAGGATGCAAACATTAATGCTGCTATTCCTGCGAGTAGAATCTGTTTCTTCATGGCATGTTGTTTTATGTAAATGAGATGTTTATCGTTTGATGGGTGTAAAAGTAACACTTTTATTTGGTGTGATATGTACACTACTGTATGTTATGCAACATAAAAAGCAAAAACTGCCCGGAATAAGGGTATTCCGAAGCAGTTTTCTGTATATAAATGAACAATTACCTGGACTTTTTGCCCCAATAAGTCTTATTATTGCTGCCATATCCGGCATAAACAATGGTATGTGTCCTTGGGGTGGCTTCCCAGTCTGTCTCGCGTTGCAGATACAATTCTACACCGTTTGCGGTCAATACCTGGTTTTCTGCATCGTAACTCCAAGTAGCATCCTTCCATGTTCCTGCTGTGATTTTGTGGTCGGCAGTCAGAGTCATGACAGATGATTCTTTTTGGTCGCCGTAGCTATACGATAAATCGATATGCTCCCAATTGCCTGTTAATTCATCTTCTGTGATAGGAACTTGAGGAACGGCGCCATAGCGTTCGGGCATTACAAGCGGCCAGCCCTGGGAGTTCCACCTTATGGAGCGTACATGCCCCATCATGAGGGCATTGCTATAGGCATTCCCTTCAGCGTTTCCGGGGAATCGTCCTTGCGAAGCATAATACCAGTTGCCGTTGCCGTCATCGAACACGGCGCAATGCGAGATACCTACCCAGCCGTAACTGCCGCTGAATTTATAGGGGTGGGTAACGACGGGCAGCATTTCTCCACCGGATTGGGTCAGGTTGATACCATCTATGCCGAGGTAGGGACCATAGATGTTCCGGGAGCGGCAGACACGGGTGTTGTAGGGGACGTCCAATGCGTCATAAGCCACAAATAGATAGTAGTAGCCGGTGGCGGCATTGTAGACGATTTCCGGTCCTTCCGATGCTTGCCAGCGGTTTCCC
This sequence comes from uncultured Bacteroides sp., assembly GCA_905203765.1. GTDB lineage: Bacteria > Bacteroidota > Bacteroidia > Bacteroidales > Bacteroidaceae > Bacteroides. The sequence continues at coordinate 17,397 of CAJKXC010000035.1, read as the reverse complement.
ATTTGCCGGGTGGCGATCAATGAGCCGTATGCGGCAATGTCCTCGCCGGTTCCCCAGGGGGCTGGTAGCGTATTCAGCGGTTTCCCTGTTTCGGCGTCTACCTCTAAGGCAGCTATACCGCTGTGCCAGGAACCGTAAATCAGGTAATGCTTCCCATCATTGTCTATCAGGTAGCTTGGATCGATGGCGTTCCATTTGTAGTAACAGTTACCCCAGTCGTTGGGTCTGATGCGGAAGTTCAGTCCTTTGTCCGAGGCGTTGGTAATGACATAGCCCTTATCTTCCCAACCGTTGTTGTCGGCGGGGTTTGAATTCTCCAACAGACCGATGAAGGCGCGTTCGCCCCAAGATTCATCTCCGTCCAAATAGCCGGGGCATACGATGGAGTAGTACATACGGTAGAGCCCGTTTCTCACTTTGCGCACGCAGGGTGCCCAGTAACCGAAGTCTGCGGTTTCGGGTGAAACTTCATTCAGCCCCATTTCCTTGCGGATTTCATTCAGCTTCGGAATTACCCAGTCGGGCAGTGATGGCATCACTCCGCCTAAGTATTCCCAGTTCACGAGGTCTTTGGAACGTCTGCCGTGGAAGTGTCCGCCGGCTGTATGTGCATTGCCGTAGGAAGCATCCGTCTGATACATATAGTAATATCCGTCTTCGGCCAGCACCACGGTGGGGTCGTGCACGTTTGCCAGGTTCCATTCATTACGTTGGTTCCAGCCGTCTATGCCCACGTAGTAGTCTGCATAGGTGGGTGCCACGTAGTTCTTGAGCTGTTCGTCAATACTCTGGCTTTCTGTGGTTGCCGTGAGTGCATCCGAGTAGGTATAACGGCTGTTGCCATAGACATAAGCTCGGATATAGTAAGAGGTATTGCCCATCAAACCGGAAATTGTGGCGCTGAAATGTTCGTCGGCATCCACTACGTTGTCTTTGATGGTTGGATTCTGGGTATTGACACTGTAGCAGAAGCCCTTCTTGATAACCTGATTGATACTTCCGGTGACCGACGAAGAGACAGTCAGCGAGGTGGCTGTGGTTGCGGTTATTTCAGGAGTACTTACGGTTACATCACCGTTTTCGATGTCATCGTCGTTGTCGGAGCAAGCTGCGAAGAGAACCGGCACGAATATACTGAGGAATAATAGTTTTTTCATTTGTTTGGTGTTAAGAGCCATGCCGTTCCTTCTATATAGATTAGAGGAAACGGCATGGAAGTTGTAGAAATTCTCGGTTATTCAGCACCAAAGACGATATGACTGCTGTCAACGGTCAATGCGAAGTTCAGGTCGCTGGAGTCCACTGTATTGACACCTAAATAATACTGGGTAGAGGTAGTACCTGTAGTACCCTGCATCACTGCCTGAATGTCGGCGGTGCTATTGCCGCAGTTGGTCACGTAAACCGTGACTTTGGCTCCATTCATACCGGCAAGCCAAGTACCCCAGTCGCCTTGTGTTCCGTCGTGGATGCAGGCATCGTATCCGTTGCCCCATCCATAGTTGTCAGCGCGAACTACTGCGTATTCGGCAAGATCGGCTTTACGGAGAACCACACAGAAGTTGTTCCAGTTGCCGGCCAGACTGCTGTAGTTGGTGAAGGTGATGGACTTAGTCTCGCCCACAGGCACGTTGAAGTCGTCTGAGAAGTCTCCCCAGAAGGCTGTTGAGTTGTCTTCGGCTCCTACCATGTTGGCTGTGTTGTTCACTGCAGAAACAGCAGACTCGGAGACGGTAACCCCTACCGTTGCGGTGATTCCTTCTTCGGCGGTAATGGTAACGGTCTGAGAACCGGTCTTCGCAGGAACGGCAGAGAAGCTGAGTCTCGCGTTGTCAATGACTCTTGCATCTCCGCTGGCGTAAGTTGCCGTAACTTCCATGCCTGTCGGGTCGAAGGCCATCGTCCGGTCTGCCAAAGCGTTGGTAGCTGCCGAGGTGTAATAATAGTATTGCGTGTGCGAAGGTTGGGCAGTCACCTCGATGGATATAATCTTTTCCACGACTTCAAAAGTAGCATTAGCCACAATCGGCTGTTCGCAGTTCTCACCTTTAAAGGTCTTGTTGTAGATGGCCACAAGACTTTTCACACCCAGTTGCTCCATATCGGGGATGGCAGAGATATAGAGTTCGGAAGCCGGTACAGTTTTGGTCACTCCCTCTTCAAAGGTGACGATGGCCGAGATATTGGCCATGGCCTCTTCGAGCGAAGTACCTACGTTGACTTGATCGGGTACATCCTGCAGTTCCATCGATACCGGATTTTTGTCTTCGGCGGAAGTAAGGCCGCCGATAGGAACGATGTTGGTTTGCAAGAAGTCAATGTAAGAACCTTCGGGAACTAAGAAACAGCGGATATTGGTATTCGTCGGGTCTTCGTTCAGATTGGCTTCCTTGTACGGCTGTGCATAGGTCTTAGTCGCCACTCCGTTGGTCATCTTGATGGTGAAAGCACTTTCGCTGGTACGGTCTACGGTAAGCGTCACCTTGCCGCCCAACTTCTGTACGCCGGAGTCTGCATTGCTGGCATCGGGAGACAGAAGCAGCGTGCTTGTGGTGTACTTGAAATAGAGATTGCCCCATTGCGAGTTGTAGGCTACAGAGTCGCCTGTGGCATCAAAACGGATAGCTCCATATTCAGTGTATCCCGTACCTCCACGATCTACATCGTTAGTGAGAACGAGGGCAAAGTTTTTATAATACGTATTATCGGCCGAATTGATGTTGAGGTTGAACACCGCATTCCACTTCTCGCCATCGGGCACCACGTAATACTTGGAGAAAGCACTCCAAAAACCGGAAGTGAAATCCGTGCTTCCTATCGTGTATACATCTTCCTGCATACCTTCAAGCACTTCCTCCTTATCCTTATTCGAATTCTCTATAGAGTCTAATTTCTGGGAAATCCAGTCGGGGGCGTTTACGTTATAGAGTTCGCCACCCTCGCAGCCCGTTAATGCCAGCAACCACAAGGTTATCGCACAGCAGAAGGATGCTATTTTATTGAGATGTCTCATTGTCTTAAATTTTAATAGGTAATGGGTTGAAACTTTACTTGCTTAAATCTACAACCGGACGTACTTTACATCCGCTTTCCCGGAAGTAAGCGGAATTATCCGTACTATAGTTGGCGGAGTTGCCTTCCAAATTCGGGTTGTTGTTGGTCAACTGCTGTACGATAGGCAGGAACTCGTGTCCCGGTATGTAAGTATCGAACGAACTCTTCAGTGTGGGATCGGTTGCCATATCGCTGTAGTTGACGGGGTCTTTCACTCCTTCGGTGGAACGGCGGAAGGTGCCGTGTTCCTTGAGTTGTTGCAAGCGGCCACTGTCGTAGAAGAAGCCCCAGCGTATGAGGTCGAAGCCCCGCCCAAACTCGCATCCGAATTCTTTAGGACGCTCTACGTTGGCAATCTGCTCAAAAAGCTTGTCGGCTGTGTTGAAGTCCGAAAGTTTTAAGTCGGGCAAATTGGCGCGATTGCGCACTTCGTTAATCCAGTCGATAGCCTGCTGTGTGGGACCATTGACCTCGTTCTCGCACTCGGCAGCGCGGAGCAACACATCGGAATAGCGCATCAGGCGCAGGTTGATGCCATCGTGCAAGCCCGTAACTACAGTACTATACAGACCTGTACGGAAATTCGTGAATTTGGCAATCGGCAGGCCACCGTAGTTGTTGTTCGTCACGATATTGTCGGTGGCCGAAAGTTCATGGGTGTAAGCTACGTTGCCATACTCAAAGTTCTCCCAATCGGTTTCGTAAGTACCGATGGTCCAATAGAGTCTCGGGTCGAGTTTTCCAGCGGTGGTACGTTCGCCTTTGAAGAGTTGATAGAGCCAAGGCGAAGCCGAGATGTCAGCCCATCCGCCATAGAGACCCGGAGCAAAGTTGCTCTCGATGGCCGATCCTTGTGTAGCATTGGGGCTTGTATTCACCGGTGTCCACTCATCGTCGGTACCCTGCGAACCATAGTCAAGGAACTGCACCTCGAAGAGACTCTCTGCGTTGTTCTCATAGGCCGAACCTTCGCGGAAATTATCTCCGTAGTTGTTCATCAGTTTATAAGAGCCATACTTCTTACCGATGATGTCTTTCAACACCGGGAGTGCTTCGCTGTATTTCTGGCGCATCATAAGGGCGCGGGCATAATAGCCTGCCGCAGCACCGCAGGTAGCACGTCCACCGGCCCATTCGCCGCCTTCGTCACGGGAAGGAAGCAATTCCATCGCCTCGCGGAAATCTTTTTCCACCTGGTCGATCACATTGTCGTAGGTACTGTTGCCGCCATAAAGTCCGTCGAGCGAGGAGTAGGTGGCGTAATCCGTAATGAGTGGCGGATTCTGATAATAACCAACTAAGTTGTAGTACGACAGTCCACGCAAAAAGAGCACTTGCCCCTTGATGCGTTTCATTTTCTCCGAGAGTTGGCTGTTATCCTCACCGCAGCGGGAGATGGCAAAGTTGCATACGTTGATGGTGTAGTACCACTCGCGCCAAGGCCACCACGTGATGTCCGAGGTAACTTCTGCGTTAAGGTCATCGAAGGGCATGTACCATACTTGCGAAGAGTTCCACGCCTCGTCGCCACGGCACACATCGATGTTGTAACCTACACGGGCGTAGGATCCTTCCATGCGGATGTGGTTGTAGGCAGCGATAACGCTCTCTTCCAAATCATCGGCATTGAAGCCGAAAGTACTTGAGGTCTGCTGGTTGGGATTCACCAGTTCCAAATTGTCAATGCAAGAGGTTAAGGTGCCAAATCCCAAAATGAGAGCAAGTGAATAAGTATATAGTTTCATACGTTATGTTTTTTATTAGTACTATAGATACTGAATATCAATTAGAATGTAAAATGGACGCCACACATGAAGGTGCGTGCACTCGGGTAAGAACAGAAATTGTAACCCGGAGTAAAGGTTCCGCCGGCGTAGTCCACATTATAGCCGTGATAGCCGGTAAACGTGTAGAGGTTCTGTGCCGATACATAGAAGCGCACACCGGATATATAATTGCCAAACCAGTTGTCGGGGAAGTTATAACCCAACTCTACATTGGCTATCTTCCAGTAGGCCGCATTCTGAATCTTGCGCGAACTGAAGAGGTCGTTCCAAGCCAGGCTGGTGTTGTTGTTGGCATAAGTACGCGGAACGTTGGAAAGGTAAGTCGTGCCGTCTTCACTGAAGCGGTTGGCATCGAGTATGGCGACATCCTTATTGCCCCAGCCGTAACTGGAATTGAGCGAGTTGTAGATGTCATCGCTGACGTGGTAGTTCAGTGCACCGAAGGTAGCAATGCTCAGGTCGAAGCGTTTGTACTCAAAATGAGCATTGAGACCGAAATGAATCTTAGGCATACCGCTGCCCAGCACCACCTGGTCGTTGGCGTCTACTTTACCGTCGGGGACACCGTCCGGTCCGCTCACGTCCTTATAGAGGCAGTCGCCAATCTGGGCACCCTCTTGAGTAGCGTGGCTGTCCAGGTCTGCCTGTGTACGGGCAATACCATCATAAACCCAGCCGTAGAACTGACCTATTTCCTGGCCTACATTGGTAATGTATGCTCCGGAGATGTAAGAGTCGGTGCCAAAGCCTAATGAAGTTACGCGGTTGCGCAATGTGCTGAGGTTGGCGGAGAGTTCATACTTGAAGTCACGATCGTGGTTGCGGTAGGTAGCCGAGAACTCAAAACCGGAGTTGTTCATCGCAGCGGCATTCATCGTAACGGTGGTGTTGGATACACCGGCTTGTTCGGGAACAGGAACAGCATACAGCAGGTCTTCGCTGATGTTCTTGTACCATTCCGCCGTGAACTCCAAGCGATTGTTGAACAAAGCAAGGTCGATACCTACGTTGTAGCTCTTCTTCTTTTCCCATGACAGGTTATTGTCCACGAAAGTGGAAACGGCAGAACCGGTTATGGCGGAGCCATTAAAGCTGTAAGTCATGTTGTTGCGCGCCATCACAGCCTGATACATATATTCACCGATGTTTTCGTTACCGAGTTCACCATAGCTGGCACGAACCTTGAACAGGTTTACGACATTTTTGTCGAAGGGGAAGAAATTCTCCTTGTCGAAGCGCCAACCTACAGATACGGAAGGGAAGGTGCCCCAACGGATGTTTTTGGACAGGCGAGAGCTGCCATCCCGGCGAACTGTAGCCGATAACAGGTATCGGTCGGCGAAATTGTAGTTGATACGACCGATGTAAGACTGGATGGCATGCTTGTATTCAAAACTTTCGGAGTAAGTGTCGGCAGCATTCTGGAGTTGCAGGAAATAAGGCTCGGTGAAGTTGATGCCCCATCCGGTCAGTAAATCCGTATTCTCTTCCTCGTAAGTCTGGCCCACTACCACATTGAGGTGATGATTGCCCAGGGTACCGTCGTAAGTCAGCGTGTTTTCAATCAGCGCATCCGAATAGTCACGCGATCCCTTGGTGAGCCGTTCGTTGCTCTTGGCCAGGTACACACGGTTACTTTGCACCCAGGCGGGAATCCAGGTGAAGTCCTTGCAATGGGTTTTGCTGTAAGAGAGGTTGACTTTATAGTTGAGCTTATGGTTTTTGCTGTCAATGCCAATCATTTTGAGGAGATCCACATCGGCAGATCCGGTTCCCACGAAGCGGTCCACGCGAGTGTTGCGCTTCAACATATTGTTCACCAGCAATGGATTGGAAGCCGAGATATCGCCATGTACCGTGTCATAGTAAACCCCGTAGCCGTATGCGTCATAGTTGAAACCGTTGGCTATTCCTACCAGGCCGTCGAGCACCCATGTAGAAGGATCATAGGCCTTGATGGTGGGCTGCATCAGCAGGGTGCTGCGTAGCACGTTGGTCACGTCGCCATATAAGCCTTGAACGTATTCGGAAGCATTGGACAAGGCCATGTTGTCCTGGTCGGAGTGAGAGTAGACAAGGCTGGTCTGGAATTTTATGAACTTGGTGTCCATGGTGTTGTTAACACGCGCAGTGTAACGTTTGTAGTTAGGGCCGGCACCTTCGAGGGTTCCTCTTTGGTCGAAATAGTTCAAAGAGACATTATAGGTATTGCGGGCACCGCCTCCCGAGAGGTTTACGTTGTGGCTCTGGCGAATACCCGTCTTGAACACTTCGTCAAACCAGTCGGTATTGGTATTATCCTGGAACTTATATTGGCCTGTCGCACTGTCGAGCTGGTATCCCGATGGCAGCGGAGTGCCGGAGTTTGCGCAAGCCTGGGCGATATACTGGCTGTACTGGTCGGCATCCATCACATCGTATACACCCTTGGGGATGTAGTCCACACCGAAAGATCCATTGTAGTCCACTTTCAGCGGCTGGTCCTTTTGTCCGCGTTTGGTGGTAATGATTACCACACCGTTAGCGGCACGCGAACCGTAGATGGCAGCTGCCGAAGCATCCTTCAGTACCTGGATGGTCTCGATATCGTTGGCGGAGAAGTCGCGGATAGAGGTTCCCATAGGAACGCCGTCGACTACATAAAGAGGTGAAGTGTCACCAAAGGAGCCGACACCACGGATACGTACCGTCGGATCGGCACCGGGTTGGCCGTCGGTGGTAATCTGCACGCCCGCCACCTTACCTTCGAGCATGGTCGAAATATTGGAATTGGACACCTGTTTCAAAGCATCAGCATCCACCACAGCTACAGAACCGGTTAAGTCGGATTTCTTCTGTGTACCGTAACCCACTACAACCACTTGCTCAAGCATCTGGTCATCCGTTTGTAATTGGATTTCTTCAATAATGGCACGATTGCGAACGGCCACTTCACGTTCCTTGTAGCCCACATAGCTTATCAAAAGGGTAGCGTTTCCGGGAACCTCCAGTTGGAAGTTTCCGTCCAGGTCGGTAATGGTTCCGCCTTGTCCACCTTTAACCCTGACGGTAGCTCCTGGCATGGGTTCACCTTGTTCGTCGACAACTTGACCGCGAACCTTGATAGTCGGAGATTGCGTCACGGTAGCCATTGCAGGTGTAGGATACACCGTCATGCCGCCAAAGGCACACAGACTAAGCATTACGGAAAAAAATAAATGTTTCCTCATTTTTAAAAGTATTAAGGTTATTAATTTAATAGATTGTTTGCTGGCTATGAAAGTTGGATTTTAGTCAATGCCATGTACGATGTGATAGTTGTTCTTTTGTTGTTCTTCATAATATTAAGATTAAAATTAGACTTCAAATGCATGGTTTCTCCCAAAGGATTGAGTACCGATTGCATGACAAAAGTAGGGCTTGTGTCGTAAATGAGGGTGGACAAATGTATTTTAGAGGTGGATAAACGAGTTTTAAGTGTAGAAAATACAGTTTATTGTGCGGGTTTATTGTTTTTACCCCTGTATGTAACGTCGTTTACATACAGGGGTAAAGAGTATTCTCTCCGAGGCAAGACTATTCTTCCTCATTAAGCAGTGAGCTCGGTGTTATATTAAAGTATTTGGTGAAGCACCTGGTGAAGTATTTGGGGTCGTTGAATCCCACTTCATAAGCAATCTCCGCAATGTTCATACTTTTATTCTCCCGGTTTTTCAGCAACAGTTCGCGGGCAATGTTCAGGCGGTAGTTTCGTATGAACTGTCCGGCAGACTGCCCGACGAGGCTCTGCAACTTTTTGTTCAGCAGGCTCTTGCTCACACCCGCCGCTTCGCAGAAATCGCTGACTTCAAAATAGGAGTTTTTGTAATTCTCCTTAATGACATCCATAATGCGGTTGAGGAATTTCTTGTCACCCGATTCTTCTTCCATATTCAGGACGTCTACATCCATTGCCATGGCAAACTTCTTCTGATAGCGCTTGCGGTTTTCAAGGATATTCTCTATGCGTGTAAGCAGCAGCGTCTCGTCAAAGGGTTTCAGCAGATATTCGTCTACTCCCGTGCGGTAACTTTCCAGACGGGACTCCTGCGATGTCTTGGCAGTCAGCATGAGGAAAGGAATGTGAGAGATAGCGAAGTTCTCCTTTACCCGGCGGGACAGTTCGATGCCGTCCATTACGGGCATCATCAGGTCGCTGATGATAAAGTCTACGGCATGCGAGTTCAGTATATTCAGGGCTTCCGCGCCGTGGGCGGCTTCAAGCACGTTGTATTTGTCCCGCAGAATGGAATGGATATATCCGCGCATATCCGCATTGTCTTCTACGACCAGAATGGACAAGCCTTTCCCCGCAGTTTCGGATGTTTGTACCGTATCGGCAACCGCAATCTGCGGATTGCTTTCGGCTATTGTCCCCGTAGTGCTGTCTTCCGGGGTTACGGGCAGGAGAATGCGCAGCGAACAGCCTGCAACATGGTTATTCCGGGCATGGATTTCGCCGCCATGCATTTGTACGATACGTTTGCACAGGTAAAGCCCGATACCGCTTCCCGTCTGTCCGTACATAGGATAGTTGGTTTGTCCTTTCGACTGATAGAACCGGTTGAAAATCTTGCTGATATCATCATCGGGAATGCCGCCGCCGGTATCGCTGATGCAGATGTAAAGCGTGGATTTGCGGTCATCGGCAGGTGGCAACAGGGCTACGAACAAAGATACGTTTCCGCCGTTGGGCGTAAATTTGATGGCATTGCTCAGCAGGTTGGTCAATACTTTGTGCATCGCTTCTTCATCATAGGAGATCTCCGGTGAGGACATCCGGTAAAAACGCTTCAGCACGATATTCCGTTCCTGGGCAAAGACTACGAACGGGGTGAGCAGTTCGTCGACGAATTTCAGGAAGTTGTTCCTGGTCTTGACTATATCCAGCTTGCCCGATTCTACCTTACGGAAGTCCATAAGCTGATTGACGAGTGACAGCAGATATTTGGAGTTGCGCTCTACAAAGTGTAATTGCTCGATAACCTGCGGGTTGTAGCTTAGTTTCAGTGCGCGCTCTATCGGGCCGATTATCAGCGTAATCGGTGTGCGGAACTCGTGTGTGATATTAGTGAAGAAAGAGATCTTGTCCAAAGTCAGTTCCTGCACCTTTCGTGCCATTCGCGCCAACTGCACTTTCTGCCGGGTAATCTTTTCATTCTGCTGTTTCAACGTTTGGTTCTGGCGTGACAATTCTTCGGTTTGTTTCTCCAGTAATTGTTTTTGCTCGTTGAGTTCGTGGGTACGCTGCTCCACTTTGCGGTGCAGGAGTTCTTTCTGGTGTTTCAGGTTATGGATGCGCCATTGGTAGAATTGCCATACGATGAGCGAGGCGAGGACAATGACCAACAGTACAAACCAGATTGTCTTGTAGAAATAAGGCTTGATCGTAATCTTCAGTTCGGTAACCTGCTCTTCCTTTTCTCCGTTGTACGGAGTATATTTTACCTGCAGGGTATAGGTGCCGGGGGAGAGATTGGTGTAACTGGCAAACCGCCTGTCATTGGGCACTTGTATCCATTTCTTATCAAACCCCAGGAGCCGGTAACTATAGGTTGCTGCGTCATCGGGGGCAAAGTTGAGGGCGGAGAATTCCAGCGAAAAGGATTTCTCACGCTCGTGGATGCTGATTTCCTTGGTAACGGAGATATCCAGTGGCAGCAGTCTGCTGCCGGGGAGTATTTCCTCGTTTCCCACTTTCAATCGGGTGAAGCGTACTTGGGCAGGCTGAGTGGATACAGAGGGCAGTTCGGATTCAATAGCTACCAGCCCTGCCACAGTGCCGAAGTAAAGCTTGCTGTGAGCCGAACGATAGGCGGCATTCCAGTAAAACTGTGTGTCGGCAAGTCCGTCTTGTTGGGTATAGTTAATGAAATGGTTCTCTGCCGGATGAAAGCGGGAGAGTCCGTTGTTGGTGGCTATCCATAAATAGCCTTTGTTGTCTTCCAGGATACTGCGTATGCTGTTATTGGGCAATCCCTGCGCGGTAGTGTAAGAGATAAAATGCTCCTTTCCCTGTTCGTCTGTCACCCGTTTGTAGATGCCATAGCTATTGCTGCCTAACCATAGCGTACCGTCTGCTGCTTCATAGAAGCAACAAATCTTCTCTATTAATCCGGATTCCGGTTCATCCAGTTTGTATTTAAGATGCCGGTACTGGAAAACACCGTTGGCGCGGGAATGAAGGTCTATAATGTAGACACCTTCCAGGCAGCCTATCCATAGGTTCCCGTCCTTATCTATAATAGAGCCGATGCTTCCACGGATATTTTCAGAAACATGATTCGCCAAGGGGGACAGGATCTTTTGTTTTTCCATATCATAGAAGAAAACGCCTTCATTGGCTCCTATCCACATTCCGTTGTTTATTGAATCGTAGGCGAGTGCGCCGATAAAGTAGATAGGGAAGTTGCCTTCACTTTCCGGTGACATGACTTCCAACAAGTGCCGGGGATTTTTTAACTCCAGAAGATTGATGCCGCCTCCCCAGGTGCCTACCCATAAGCGGCCTTGCGGGTCGGCGGTGAGGGCACTGACAGAGTTATGGCTGAGCGAGCCGTTTTCCGAAGTATAGTGGGTAAAGCTGTCGCTTCCCGGCTCCTTCCGGTTCAATCCGCCTTCTACCGTTCCTACCCAAAGGTTCCCGTCATGGTCTTCGTAAATGGCATTGACCGGATTGTGCGACAGAGTCAGGGGATTTTTGGTGTCATTCAGATAATTCTGTATGGACAGACGCTTGGGGGACAGTTTGTTGAGGCCTCTGCTTTCTGTGCCTATCCAGATATGCTGGCCTTCTATGGCGATGCAGTTGATGAAGTTGCTGTTCAATAGGCTGGTTCCGGTATTGGAGTATTGGTCTCCTATACGCTCGAAGTTATCTTTGATGGGATTATAGATGTTGATTCCTTTGAGGCTGGCTATCATCAATTGCTTGTCGTTTGTAATGGCAAGGCTGGTCAGATAGTTCTGTGAAAGAGAGTGCGGGTCATTGGGATTATACTCATACCGTTTGACGATATTCTCGTTCTTATTGTACCGATATAATCCGAGGCTGGTCGATATCCATATCTCATCCTCTTTGGTTATGAAATCGCTGAAGTAGGTATCCAGGCTAAATGTCAGGCAATCTGCCACCGGTATACTTTCCAGTTCACCGTTCGCAGCTACGCCTACCTTGCATAATCTGCCATTTAGCCCGATCCATACTTTTCCGTCACCGTCTATATCTTTGAAGATGACGTCATTCTGAAACAGATCGGGAACGTCCAGTGAACGGATTGCTTCAACATCGCCTTTATCGTTGAAGGAGATTCGATGAAGCCGTTTGCCGCAATGCAGCCAGATGCATTTCTGCGTATCCTGTATCACGTGTGTGGCGGGTTGGTTGATGAGGTCGGCAAGCTGTCCTTGCGCGTCATAGGGGACAACCGGCTGCATGGTTGAAAGGTCGATAATGTCCGTTCCGCCTTCCGATACAATCCAAAGCCGTTGAAAACTGTCTTCGTAGACATTGCGTATGAAGTTGCTTTTGAGTTTGCAATGCGGGGTACTTGGGGTAAAGTTGATAAATTCGTACCCGTCGTATCTGGAAAGTCCGCCGCCTGCCATGGATATCCAGAGGAATCCCCGGCTGTCCTTGTAGATATTGTCGATGAAGTTGTGGGGTAGCCCCTCGTTCATGGTGATATAGGTCACGTTATACCGGTCGGCAAAAGATTCTTGCGCCCTGAGCGGAGAGATACTTATTATGATATATATAATAAGGTATAGTAGGGTGTGTCTTTTCATATCATTCCGTATTAGTGAAAGCAAAGTTAATAGAATCCTTGTAATTGTAAATCGAATTCCGTGGGCTTTTTCTGCCGATTGTCTGATTGTCCACCTTAAAAGTCCATTTATCCACCTTTCAATACTTAGACTTGGCGTATTTTTGTGACATCATTTGATATTTACTGATATTATGAAAAGACTGTTATACATTGCCGTTTTACTGGCGGGCGGTTTATTGGCCTGCTGCACTCCATCTGCGTTTACTCCGGTTGCATCGCCCAATCCCTGGCAGGATGATTACACCGGATTATCTTCCATGAAAGACTATCAATCGTGGGGCACTTACAATGTGCACGACCCGTCATGCCGCAAGTTGGGCGACTATTATTATATGTATTCCACGGATGCTATCTATAAGGAGAACCGTAAAGAGGCGGAAAAAGAAGGAGTGCCGTTGGGCTATATACAGGTGCGTCGTTCCAAAGACCTCGTTCATTGGGAGTTCCTCGGTTGGGCATTTCCTGAGATACCGCAAGAAGCTGTTCAATGGGTGAGAACTCATGCCGGGGGACATGGGGCAACCAATATCTGGGCTCCTTATATTATTCCTTCCGGTACTAAATACAGATTATATTTCTGCGTTTCGGCCTTCGGGCGGAAAACTTCTTATATAGGACTTGCCGAGTCGGACTCTCCCGAAGGGCCCTGGACGCAGGTAGGGTGTGTGGTCAAAACGGATGATGCCACTCCTATGAATGCTATTGACCCTACTGTTATTGTCAGCCCTGTGGATGGGAAGTGGTGGATGCACTACGGTTCATTCTTCGGCGGCCTGTATTGCGTGGAGCTGAATCCTGCTACCGGACTTCCTCAGACGGAAGGTGATAAAGGACATCTGGTAGCCCGTCGCGCCAATTATCAGAAAGATAATCTGGAAGCACCTGAGATTGTGTACAATCCCCAATTGAACCAATATTACCTGTTTGCTTCATACGACCCGTTGATGACAACCTACAATGTACGCGTCGGACGGTCGGACAAGCCGGAAGGCCCGTTTACCGACTTCTTCGGCAAAGAACTGAAAGATACTACGAATAATTTCCCTATCCTTACCGCTCCTTACCGTTTCAAGAATCATCCGGGCTGGGCAGGTACGGGACACTGCGGAGTGTTCACTTCGGACGACGGACAATATTTTATGGTGCACCAAGGGCGTCTTTCACCCAATAACCAGATGATGGACCTTCATGTACGCCAGGTGTTCTTTACGGAAGACGGTTGGCCCGTTGTATCGCCCGAACGTTATGCCGGCAGTAAGCCCGGGAAATTCACTACCGCCGATATGGTAGGTGAGTGGGAGATTATCCGTGTACAGGAACCCTTGTATGAGCGTCAGTTGGAAGCCGGGCAAATCATGTGGGGGGAAGGTGAACTGCTCTCAGAAGAGTGGAACCAGTCGCAACCCTTGAATTTGCAAAAAGGCGGTTCGTTAGGAAATGATAAAGGGCATTGGGAATTTGCGGAAGCAAAACAGTCCTTGCAGTTGGTGCTCGAAGGAGATACCGTGAAGAATTTGGTTATCTTTGCAGGGCATGATTGGGAAAACGAGACGGAAACCGTCCTATTTACCGGATTGGATGCCCGTGGACGTTCTGTATGGGGAAAGAGAATTAAATAATCACATAAATATATTATTAAAACCATGAAAAGATACACTGGATTATTAGCAGCGTTAGCCCTGGCTACGGGCATGACGCTCCAAGCGCAGACTAACGAATTGGTGGTACAAACCAAGAAACAGGGAGCAGAGATACAGCCCACTATGTACGGGCTTTTCTTTGAAGATATTAACTATGCAGCCGATGGCGGCTTGTATGCCGAGCTGGTGAAGAACCGCTCTTTTGAGTTTCCGCAGCACTTGATGGGCTGGAAGGCATTCGGCAAAGTTACCGTGATGGATGACGGTCCTTTCGACAAGAATCCTCATTATGTACGTTTATCCAATGCCGGCCATCCGCATAAGCAAACCGGACTGGATAACGAAGGCTTCTTCGGCATCGGTGTGAAGAAGGGGGCTGAATACCGTTTTTCCGTATGGGCGCGTATCCCGGAAGGCGGGGTAGCCGGTAAAATCCGTATAGAGTTGGTCGATACCAAGTCTATGGGCGAGCAGCAAGCCTTTGCCACCCAGAACTTGACAATCGATTCTAAAGAGTGGAAAAAGTACCAGGTGATTTTGAAGCCCGAGGTAACAGACCCGAAAGCTGTGCTTCGTATTTTCCTTGCTTCTCCCCAAACAGTCGATTTGGAGCATGTCTCCCTCTTTCCCGTCGATACTTGGAAAGGACATGAAAACGGTCTCCGCAAGGATTTGGCACAGGCTTTGGCTGACATAAAGCCGGGAGTTTTCCGCTTTCCCGGCGGATGTATTGTAGAAGGTACCGACCTGGCTACCCGCTATAATTGGAAGAACTCGGTAGGACCGGTAGAGAACCGTCCTTTGAATGAAAACCGTTGGCAATATACTTTCCCACACCGTTTCTTCCCCGATTACTATCAGAGTTACGGCCTGGGCTTTTATGAGTTCTTCCAGCTTTCCGAGGAAATCGGTGCAGAGCCGCTGCCGGTATTGAGCTGCGGGCTGGCTTGCCAGTTCCAGAACTCGGATGCGGATGCCCATGTAGCTGTTTGCGATCTGGACTTTTATATCCAGGATGCACTCGACCTGATTGAGTTTGCCAATGGCAGCACCGATACAAAATGGGGAAAACTGCGTGCCGATATGGGACATCCGGCGCCGTTCAACCTGAAACTGATCGGTATTGGCAACGAGCAATGGGGCAAGGAATATCCCGAACACTTGGAACCGTTTGTCAGCGCCATCCGCAAGGCATATCCCGAAATAAAGATTGTGGGTAGTTCGGGTCCCGATTCCGAAGGGGAACAGTTCAACTACCTTTGGCCGGAGATGAAACGCCTGAAAGCCGATTTGGTTGACGAACATTTCTATCGTCCCGAAACATGGTTCCTCAGCCAGGGTGCACGCTATGATAACTATGACCGCAAAGGTCCGAAAGTGTTTGCCGGAGAATATGCCTGCCACGGCAGAGGCAAGAAGTGGAACCACTTCCACGCCTCATTGCTGGAAGCTGCATTTATGACCGGACTGGAACGGAATGCCGATATTGTGCATATGGCTACCTATGCTCCGCTCTTTGCCCATGTAGAAGGATGGCAATGGCGTCCGGACATGATTTGGTTCGATAACATGAATTCCGTGCGCACGGTGAGCTATTATGTACAGCAACTTTATGGCATGTATAAAGGTACCCACGTACTTCCCCTGACGATGGACAAAAAGCCGGTTACCGGTGCCGAAGGACAGAATGGACTGTTTGCCAGTGCCGTATTGGATAAAGGTACGAATGAAATTATTGTGAAAGTAGCCAATACTTCCGACAAGCCCCAGCCGCTGTCTTTAAAGTTCGACGGGATGAAGAAAAAAGAAACCTTCTCTGCCGCGCGTTGCATCAAACTCAGTTCCGTGGACATGGACAAGGATAATACGCTTGAAAACCCTGCTGCCATCACTCCACAAGAAACATCGCTGGCGATAGACGGACAGGCTTTGGATGTTGAGATTGAACCGAACACATTTGCTGTTTATATCCTTAAAAAATAAGAGCAATGAAGGTATATAAGACTGTTCTTGGGGTAATGGCTTTTATGCTGGCAGTTCCGCACATGGAACTGTCGGCACAAAAGGATACTGTTTTTGTTGCCGGTGGGAATCCGCTTATTAAGTATAAATACACGGCTGATCCGGGTGCAATGGTTTACGACGGAAAGGTGTACATCTATGCCGGACATGATGAATGTCCGCCCCCGGCAGAGCATTATTTGCTGAATGAATGGTGCGTATTCTCCTCTTCCGACCTGAAGACCTGGACAGAGCATTCCGTTCCTTTGAAAGCGAAGGATTTTTCGTGGGCAAAAGGAGAAGCATGGGCGAGCCAGGCGATTGAACGTGACGGCAAGTTCTACTGGTATGTAACGGTGGAGCACAGCACTATCCCGGGAAAATCAATAGGAGTAGCCGTGTCCGATTCTCCCGTCGGCCCCTTTAAGGATGCCAGAGGCTCTGCACTGATTACTAATGATATGACGACCGAGCGCAGCAAAAGCTATTGGGACGACATCGACCCCACCGTGTTTATTGATGATGACGGACAAGCCTACTTGTATTGGGGAAACAGCCAATGCTACTATGCCAAACTGAAAAAGAATATGATAGAACTGGACGGTCCGATTGTTGCGGTGGACTTACCCCGTTTTACCGAGGCTCCGTGGCTGCATAAGCGGGGCGACTGGTACTACTTGTCCTATGCTTCGGAATTCCCCGAAAAGATATGTTATGCCATGAGCCGCAGCGCTGCAGGGCCTTGGGAATACAAAGGCATCTTGAATGAACTGGCCGGGAACTCCAATACCAACCACCAGGCTATCATTGAATTCAAGGGCGATTGGTATTTCATATATCATAATGGTGGAATCAATCCTACCGGCGGCAGCTTCCGTCGTTCAGTCTGTATAGACCGTTTGTTTTATAATCAGGACGGGACGATGAAACGGGTTCAAATGACAACAGAAGGAATCTGGTAAATTAAAAATCGGATTACGTTTTATAGGGTTAGTTAGTGTGGTTTGATTGAAAAAGAGGTTGTGTCAAAATGCTGGCACAACCTTTTTTTATGCGCAAAGCCCGGAC